>JAYSYI010000515.1:0-3511 GCA_043727665.1 Limnoglobus sp.
ACGCCGTCGGCCGACCAGCTCGACACCTTCCCGAACCCCAGCCCGGCCCGCGACTACACGATCGAGATCGTCTGCCCCGAGTTCACGAGCGTCTGCCCGCTGACCGGCCAGCCGGACTACGGCACGATCATTTACACGTACACGCCGGGCAATGTCTGCGTGGAATTGAAGTCTTTGAAACTGTACCTGCAACGGTTCCGCAACCAAGGCATCTACTACGAGCAAGTGACGAACCGGTTGCTCGACGATTTCGTGGCCGCGTCGAAACCCGTACGCTGTACTGTGGTAACGAAGTGGACGCCACGCGGCGGCGTCAGCACCAACGTGACGTGTACCCATGACGCGAGTAAGAACTAAAGTGAAGGCGTCGCTCGCGATGATGATCGTTGTCACGATGGCGACGCCGGCCGTTGCGGGCCTGTATTCGCCGTTCGAAAAGTCCCCGTTCGCGATCAAGCCCGATGGCACGGCCGAGGAACTTTCGTATAACGCCGACAACAGCGGGCAGTTCGCGACGATCTTTTTCGGCCAACTCGCGAACGTCGGCGACCCGAATCCCAATCGCAAAAATCCCGACCGCGAAACGACACTTCTTCGGCTACGTCAACCGGCAACGACGCCTGCCGCAATTGCGGGCCGGGCGGCGGACCAAATGCGCGCCCGGCTTTACGATGAAGCCCGCACGACGCTTGCGCCACTGGCCCGCGAACGGGTACCCGATTATCGCATCGTTGCGAATTTCGCGCACCTGTTCGCGATTCGTGGCGAATGGGCCGAGGCCGCGAATTGGCACGAAATTCAGCTGGAATTGACTCCGCCGAGCGACCTGGCGGGTACGACGCCCGAACAACGCAAGTGGTTGACGAAACTCGAACGGACGTATTATCGCGACTGGTTGCGGATCCATCGCCGTGAAGCCGACGCGAAAACACCCGCTGCCGACGAGACACTTTTCCCGCTGTTCGCCGAGCCGCCACCCGACGCGATTGCGATCGTGCAACAACTCCTATTGTGGCACCCGGACGATAATCGTTTGTTCTGGTTACTGGCGGAATTGTATGCGAAAGACGGGCGGTTTCGCGAAGCGGAACGGCTGTTCGATAGCCTCGTCGAATCGCGCCAGCAATCGAATCGCACGCGATTGGTCGAGCGCCGCGCGGACATCAAACGTCGCGTCGCGGGGCTACCCGCGTTGACCGCAAAAGAGGAAGTCGCACTCGCAATCGACGACCCGCCAAAGAAAGAACCAACGCTCGCCGACCTCGGCCTCACGCAGTCCCAATTGATCGCCGTCAGCATCGCGTTCGCCCTCGCCGTCATCGGCTTAATCGCACTGCAAATGCGCTCGCTACGACGACGGAAATAGCGGTCAGCAGTCAGCCAGAAACCGATTGGCTGCAAAGCGATTCTATGGCTTCATTCGCTGCTGATAAATGAACACGCCGAGCAACACGAGCAACGAAATTCCGAGTGCGAGTAGCGAGAATCGGATCACCCAGACTTGTGCATTTCCTAGCCCCGCTTCGCGGTTAATTGCGATTTTGCCCGTCTCCAATTCGAAGTATAATTGACGCGAATCTTGCGTGGTCAGGCCGAACTGTTTGTCGTCTTGGGTGATGACGGCACCGGCCATCCAAAGCACGTCTTCGATCGAATGCGGCAGGGCATCCGGGTTACCGACAAGCTCGCGAACGGAGTAGGTCCGGATCAGTTTTCCGGAATCGTAGAAGCTCACGGCCGGCGACGCAATTTGCTCGGCGACCTTTTCATCGGGCAAGCGATTGCCGCCGATAAAGTGGCGTGACAGTAGGCTGTCACCGTGAATGCGAACGACGTGAATCGCATCGTTCGCCGGGTAGGCATCGTAGGCGTACCAGTCGACGGTCCAGAGCGGTTTCTCGATGTTCGGCGCGTACAGGCCGCTGATTGGGTACTTCTCGCGCAGGGCTTGCTGCTGAGTGTTTTCACGACGTTTTGGGTTCGTCGACACCGGCGGAATCAGCACGAACGTGTGCTTGCCATTGGGCGTGGGGTACACCGCAGGAACGGGGTAGCCGAGCGGCTTGTCGTCGTCGGCACGCAGAGTGGGCGTAAACGAAACGAGAGCAATCGCGATCGCGAGAATTCGCATGGTGGTCCTCCACAACCATGATAGACATCGTGCGAAAATTTCATCGTTTCTTAGCGATACGGCGTGTATTTCGATGAATCGTGCGCGTTTTTAGCATATTTGCTTGACGACTGAGTCACGCGCTCTAAAAACAAGCCTTCCTGAACCGTACTTTACGGTGGGTGGACGGACACTACGCGAGCGAAGCAGGAAGGTCGGCATGGCGGGCACCGGCAACGAACGAATCCGCATCCGGATGGAAGGTTACGACCACGAAGTCCTCGATCGGACGGCGGCGGAAATCGTACAAACGGCGACGCAAACCGGGGCCGAAGTCCACGGGCCGATCCCACTCCCGACCCGAATCGAACGGTACACGGTTCTCCGTAGCCCGCACATCGACCGGAAATCGCGCGAGCAGTTCGAAATTCGAACTCACAAGCGATTGATCGATATTCTCCAGCCGACCGGCAAGACGATCGAGGCACTCAATAAAGGCCTGAGCTTGCCACCCGGAGTCGATATCAAGATCCGCGTTATCGGCGCAGGGAATTGACGGAGTGATTGCCGCGCATATAAAGCGCTGTTCGATTGCCCGCAAGGGCCGGCCATCTTCGGATGATCGCACGATGGATCGTCCTTGAGGATAAATAACGCCGACACCCATGCGGGTTGCTTCGTCGAAATAGACGAAGCCAGTTTCGGAATTCAGAAGCGACTCACCGGCTACGAAGGCAAGAGCAATGTCCACCGAACACGCAACGACCGAACAGCCTGCCGACCTGCCACTCATGTACGAGGCGGTGGGCAAGCTCGTCGTGCCGATCATCGACAAACTCGGTAACCAAGTTGGCACGGTCGAAATCGACCCGTCGGAGTTTTCGAAGGGCGGCAAGATCAGCCGTCAGTTACTGCACGATGTGTGCCTGATGTACCAAGCCAACCAACGGGCCGGTACTCACCACACGTTACGCCGCGGCGAAGTCGCCGGTAGCAGCAAGAAGATTTTCCGCCAGAAGGGTACGGGCAACGCCCGCGCCGGTACGAAGCGGACGAACAAGCGCCGGGGTGGCGGTACCGCGAAAGGCCCGAAGCCACGCGACTACGAATACCACCTGCCGAAGCAAGCCGTTCGTGCGGCAACCCGCATGGCGATCCTCAGCAAGTTCATGGATAAAGAAGCGATCATCGTCGACGAGTTCGCAGTCGCCACACCGAAGACCAAAGTCGTGACGGGCTTCCTCAAATCGGTGAAGATCGGCAAGAAGACCGACAAAGCGGGCAAAGAACACGAACTGACGCTCCTCGACACGACGGTGCTGATCGGCACCGATAAGCTCGACCAAAACGTATATAAGTCGGCCCGCAACATCGAAGGCGTGGAAGTGCTTCCAGCCAGCG
>JAYSYI010000516.1:0-10628 GCA_043727665.1 Limnoglobus sp.
GCATATGCGATATCCGCCATAACTTGTGCATCCTCCGATCTCGCGGTTCTCGTGTGGGTGGAATTTTACGTTCCGCGCGAACGATGCCACTATTTTCCGCTCGTATGGCGAATTTACCGGATGAGCGGAACGTGTG
This sequence comes from Limnoglobus sp., assembly GCA_043727665.1. Lineage (GTDB taxonomy): Bacteria > Planctomycetota > Planctomycetia > Gemmatales > Gemmataceae > Limnoglobus. The sequence goes on from JAYSYI010000516.1 coordinate 137, forward strand.
CGCTTTGCAAAACACCCTTTGTCGAACTAGATACCCGTAACGATTGTGACGGGCGACGATTCGCCGCCGGTGTTTCTTGCAGCGTATTAAATTCGGACGCACCTGATGCCTGCTCCCTTAGCCACACACCAAGAACCGATACCGGGCTACCGGCTCATCGAGCGGCTCGGCCGTGGCGGGTTCGGCGAAGTGTGGAAGGTCGAAGCACCGGGTGGGTTGATGAAGGCGATCAAGTTCGTCTTCGGCGACCTGAACGATTCCGACGACGAAAACATTCGCGCCGCCGAACAAGAAAAAAAGGCGATGGAGCGGGTGAAGACGATTCGCCACCCGTACATCCTTTCGCTGGAACGTTACGACATCATCGACGGCCAGTTGATGATCGTGATGGAACTCGCGGACTGCAACTTGTGGGATCGCTTCCGCGAGTGCCGCGGGCTGGGGATGGTCGGCGTGCCGCGCGAAGAGCTTCTTCGCTACATGGAAGAAGCCGCCGAAGCACTCGACTTGATGAACGACATGTATCACATTCAGCACCTGGATGTGAAACCGCAGAACTTATTCCTCGTAAGCAAGCACATCAAAGTCGCCGACTTCGGGTTAGCGAAAATGTTCGAAGGTTGCCGCGGCACGATCACCGGCGGCGTGACTCCCGTGTACGCTGGCCCGGAAACATTCGAAGGCTACGTCAGCCGGTTTACCGACCAGTACAGCCTCGCGATCGTGTTTCAAGAACTGCTAACGGGCACGCGGCCGTTTAATGGTAGCAACACGAAACAGCTCGTGATGCAGCACCTGAACGGTGTGCCGGACCTCGATGCGTTGCCGCCGGCGGATCGTCCGCACATCGCACGTTCGTTGGCGAAGAAGCCCGACGAGCGATGGCCGAGTTGCATGGAACTGATTCGCGCATTGCGTCAATCGACGGTGACGGACAAAGCGCCACCGCCACCGCGTACGCCGATGCCGACCGCACCGCGTACGAATATCGTGGCGGATGTCGGCGCGACGCGGAACCTCGCGGAACTCGGTGGGCTGCGTCCACGTCCGGGGATGTCGTTGGTGACGCCGAGCCGTAGCCCCGCGAGCCGTACGCCGCATCCGCACAATACCTCGGGCCGCCTCGGTTCGACGCAACTCGTGACGCCGCAAGCTGCAAATGCCAACACGCTACCGAACGGGCCACCGCAAAATCTGACGATCACGTTGCAACGGCCGGTCGTCGTGCAGACGGCGAAGATGAATAGCCTCGGGTTAGCCCCGCCGGTGCGCGAAGAAAACGGCGTGATTTTGCCCGCGCTCATCGTCGGCGTCGGCCACTCCGGTATGCTCGCGATTCGCGTGATGAAGCGGATGATCCGCGAGCGATTCGGCCCCGAACCGTTGCCGCACATCCGCTTCCTCGCGATCGATACCGATCCCGAATCGGCGAATTTGGCTATGTCGGGAACGTTCGCTGGCGATCCGCTTGCCGTCACGGAAATCGTCACGGCCCGCCTCAACCGTGCGGCGCATTACCTTCAGCGCGATGGCATCCCGTCGGTCGAGCAATGGCTGCCGCCGGGCATCTTGTACAAGCTGCCGCGCGATCCGGCGGCGGCGGCCGGCGTACGGGCGTATGGCCGCCTCGCACTCGTGGACAATTACCGGATGATCTCGCAGCGCATCCGCAGCGAGATCGAGACGTTCCTTTCCGATGAGCCGATCGACAAAGCCGTGTCGCGTATCGGCCTCGGTATGGCGAGCAATCGGGCGCGGGCGTATGTGGTTGCGGGGACGGCGGGGGGCACCGGCGGCGGCATGTTCCTCGATCTCGCATACATCATCAAAAACGAATTCCGACAGATCGGCTACGTGCGCCCGGAAACGGTCGGCGTGCTGATCGTGCCACCGGCGGATCGCACCGTCGCCAAGGGGCAGGCGCTCGCGAACACGTTCGGTGCGCTCACGGAACTGCACCACTTCCATCAGGGGCGTTCGCGATACACCGTCCGCTTCGATAATTCGGAACCTTCGATTACCGATGGCGATGGCCCGTTCAGCCGTTGCAGCCTCGTGCAGAGCGGAAATCGCAACACGACGACCGAGCAATCGAAGACGGCGGGGCTGATCGCACGCACGCTGTACCTCGATCTGTTCACGACCACAGGACGCACGACCGACTCGATCCGGAAAGAGGCGTTCGACCTCAACCGCGAAGGCATTTCTGTCGTGCAATCGACCGGTGTGTACCGGATCAACTGGCCGCGAACCGAACTGCTGACGACTGCGACCCGGAGCTTCGCGCAAAGGCTCATTCAGCGTTGGACGGCAAAAGATGCCGCACACCTCCGCGAACCGATTCAGATGTGGTTCGACGACCAGTGGCAGAAGCGGAACCTCGAACTCGAAGTCGTCGTCGGCCAATTCGAGAAAGCGATCAAGGACGCGTTGCGCGAAGAACCGGATCGCGTGTTTCAGGCGTTCGTCGATCCGCTTCGCCAGCGAACGCCGGGTGCGGCGCGGTTCGATGCGGAGGCGGCCGTTGCGGTGCTCGAACAGATTTTGAACGTGGTCGGGAAGCCCGAACACGAGAGCGAAAAGGTCGGCACGCTGAAGGTCGTCCTCGACCGTCGCGGCAAGACGCTCGCGGCCGAGGCCGAGGGACACCTTTCGGCGATGGCGGTTTCGTTCATCGAGCAACCGCAGTATCGCTTACCCGGTACCGAGGAAGTCCTCTCGCAGATTACCGAACGGCTGAAGCGAACCATCGACGGCCTGACGGGCGTGCGAAACGGCCTCGTCCGCGAAGTCTGGGATGCCTACTCGCGAATCTTCCCCGTGATCGGCAACTTGTCCGGCGGCCTCGGGATGATCGGCACGCGGAAAGCGACCGTCACCAGCGAACTGTTCGACTTGTTCCAGTCGTACCCGACTAAGCGGCTGAAGTTGCTCGTCCTTGATGCCACACTCGCGATTTATCGTTCGCTGTTGTCGTCGGTCCCAGAGTACACGCGCGAAATCGCCATGTGCCGCGCACGCCTCGTGGAAATCTCGCAGTCGTTTGCGCCGAACGAGAAGCCGATCCCGTTTCACTCTGGCCCCGGCCGGATGATCCTTCCGCAAGGCGTCGAAGGCGTCGATGGGGCGTCCGATCTGTTCCTCGCGTCGTTGTCGTCGAAGGAAATTCTCGACTTCGACAGTGGGTTGCAGCAAGAAATTGCGAAGCGGTTCCGCAGCCTCGTAAACGTGTGCGTGAAGCCGGAATACGCCCCGTCGTTTGCCGCGTTGGTTACGGCGCAATCGCACGCTTTCCTCGATATGCGGCTCGAACGATCCGACCCGGCCGCCGTGCTTTTCCGCAGCCGCGACGTCGGGGCACGGACCGACAAAATGCTGATTCAAGCGTTCGAAGAAGCCGCACCGGATTTAATCAGCGTGTCGGGCAAGCCGCAGATGGAAGCGACGATCCTCGCCTGCCCACTCGGCCCGAACGGCGACCGCTTCCGCGATTTGGTCGAAGCGACGTTGCCGGGCATTGGGTTCATACCCGCCGTACTCTCGGACGACATCGCGTTCATCCGCGAGTATCCGCTGCTGCCGCTGGCGGAAGTGCCGCAACTCGCCGGACACGCGCGGGAAGCGTACGCGGCCCAAATGGCCGCCGAAAGCTCGCCGCATACCCGAACCGATATTACCTGGCCGAGTGTCGGTACCCCGTAGTTCGGCGAGTTTCTGGTAGCCGCAGGTCTTTAGCCTGCGTACTTCCACCTAAGGCGACAGAGTGTCGGGTCGAGTCTTCGAGACACGACGTTTTTTGCGCCCAGAATGAACGTTGTGGCTTATCGCGTCGCGTCGCGTCTCGATGACTCGCCGCGACTGGTTTTCGAGGGTAGAATCCCCCGCGCAGGCTAAAGACCTGCGGCTACCGGAATAGCAAAAGCCTTGGCTTTCCTCGTGCATCGTGATGGTTATTTGTCCCCCATACTGTTCAGAGGCAGATCATGGCCGTTCGATTCGATGCCGATTGCGAGCCGGTGCCCGGCTATCGGCTCATCGGCCGAATCGGGAGTGGCGGCTTCGGCGAAGTCTGGAAATGCGAAGCGCCGGGCGGCATCTTCAAAGCCGTCAAGATCATCCATGGCGACTTGCGCAGCAAGGATAACGACCTCGTACGCTATGCCGAACAAGAACTCAAATCATTGAAGCGCGTCAAGTCCGTGCGCCATCCGTTCTTGCTGGCGCTAGATCGCTACGATATCATCGAAGGTCGGCTCCTGATTACGATGGAACTCGCCGATTGCAACCTCTGGGAGCGCTTCCGCGAGTATCGTCTCAAGGGACAACTCGGCATCCCCCGCGAAGAACTTCTCACGTACATGTCCGAGACGGCAGAAGTGCTCGACCTGATGAACGGCGAGCACGGCCTGTTGCACTTGGACATCAAGCCGCAAAACATCTTCCTCCAGTACAACCACGTCAAGGTCGGCGACTTCGGCCAAGTCAAAGACCTCGAAGGCATGTTCGCGGAAGTGACCGGCGGCATCACGCCCGTGTATGCAGCCCCCGAAACCTTCGACGGTGTCGCCAGCCGATACTGCGATCAATACAGCCTCGCTTGCGTCTACCAGGAACTGCTCACGGGCCAACGACCGTTCGATGGTTCGAGTATGCAGCAGTTGCTCATGCAGCACCTGACCGCCCCGCCGAACCTCGCGCCCTCGCCACCCGGCGACCGCATCGCACTCCGCAAAGCACTCGCCAAGAAGTCCGAAGAACGCTTCCCGAGCTGCTTCGAGTTCGTAAAAGCCCTACGAAACCCGCCGAATGCGGCGTCGATCGTCATTGCGGAATCGGAAGTCATCACCACGTCCAGCGCGGATCGGCTATCCGAATTGCTGCTCGGCAGTTCGTCGTTGCATTTGGCACGAACGAGCGATTCGAACGCCTACGCGCCTACGCCCGGTTCGAAGGCGATGGCCGGGTCGGACTTCATGCGTACCGACACGCCGATGCCGCGGGCGATGCCCGTTTCAGAATCGACACGCATCGCTCCGCCCGAACAAACGGGCCACGGACCGATCCGCCCGACGCTGATTATCGGGTTGGGCCAGACGGGCTTGGAGGTGCTGCAACGGGTGCGGAAAGAGACTTCGCAGCGTTACGGCTCCGCCCATAACACGCCGTGCCTCCGCACGCTGTTCATCGATACCGACCCGGAAACGCTCGAAGCGGCGACCGCCGAACGCCAAGGGGGATTATCGGCGTTACGTCCGGAGGAAGTGTTTGCCGCCAAGCTGAATCGACCTGCATATTACATGAAAGCGCGCGCCAACGGGCGTTCGCTCGTCGAAGGCTGGTTCGATTCGCAACTGCTGCACCGCTTGCCACGCACACCCGTGACGATGGGCTTGCGCACGCTGGGCCGACTCGCGTTTTGCGATCACCAACGTGCGCTCTTGCAGCGGATCACCGAGGAACTCGAACTCGCAACGAGCGAAGACGCACTCGTTCAAACGCTCGCGAATACCGGCCTCGAACTGCACACGAACCGCCCGCACGTTTTCCTCGTCGCCGGTTTAGCCGGTGGCACGGGCGGCGGAATGTTCCTCGACTTGGCCTACGCCGTTCGCGCGCGGCTCAAGCTCCTCGGCTACACACCGCCCGAAATTACCGGTGTGTTCCTCGTGCCCCCAGACGAAAACACCGACGCGCTCGACCCGCAGTGCCGTGCAAATACGTACGCTTCGCTGACGGAATTGAACCACTACTCGCGGATGGGGGCGACGTTCCAGGCGGTTTACGACGACGGGGCCAGCGTCTACGAAACCGACCCGCCGTTCACCGACATCGTGATGCTGCCCGCACCGCCGCCAACGATTTCGACGAATACACCGGCCGGTTCGCACACGCCGAGCACGCCGTTAAATACTCGCCGTGGCACACCGACGGGCACGAGCTACCAGACGCGGTTGGCCCGCGATAGCGGCAGTAAACTGAAGCCCGGATCGCGATCGATGCCGAACCAAAATCGCCCCGAAGTGGCGGAAGAGAATGCGTTCGACACCATCGCCGGTTGGCTGCGTTTGAAAATGCTCAGCCCGTTCGGTCGCGTGTCCGATGCATCGCGGCCCGTGGCGGCCGTCGTCACCGCTGGCGTGGCGGTGCGGGCGATCGGGCTTTCCCGCTACGATTGGCCACGATGGGAGATCGTCGATCGCACCGCCCGCGTACTCGGCGGCGTCGTCGTCGATCATTGGATTTCACACGATTTCAGCCGATCCCGCGAACGGATCCCCGTTTGGGTACAAGAGACGATGGCAAACGCACGCCTGACGGGCGATGCCCTGATAGCCGACCTGCACGCCGCCGTTACCGAAGCCACGACCGAACCGATCGACGCCGTGCTGAACCGCATCACCGAGTCGCTGCAACCAAAAGGTTGGCTGTCGCGTACCCCCGATGCGAACCGCATCCTTCAAGCCGTCGACGAAGTCAATCAACTCATTGGCACGCCCGGCACGAACCGGATCCCGGCGCACATCGAAGATACGATCCGCAACCGCGCGAGCGAAGTCGTTGCGCACGTCGTCCCGATGCTTCACGATGCCGTTCACGCACTCGTCGACGATCCGAAGTTCCGGCTATCCGGCGCGGAAGAAGCGATTCAGCAGATCAACGCTTACTTCGTCGATCAGAAGACTCGCAGCGAACAGAGCATTCACGAATCCGAACGGACGGCGCGGGTGGGTTACGATCTGCTCATGGCGTTCGTTCACCCGCAGCGCGGGTCGAAGAAAGCCACGGCAACCGAACTCGGCGACGCACTCCGCACGTACCCGATCGCCCACTACCGTGCGATCCTCGACCGGCGAATTCATCGCGTGTTCGAACATTTGCGAACGGTGTTCGGCGAACTCGGTGCGGAGATCGCCGCGTGCCGCCAACGCATTCAATCGCTGCAAGTCGCCTTCGTGGCCGATCTCGATCAGCCGACGCCCCCGATCGGCCCGCGGCAAGTCACGCCCGTCGGCTGCGCGACTATCGAGGAGGCTTCGCAGCAGTTCTTGAAAATCCTCAACGACGACGATTTGCACGAAGCCGAACTCTGGATTCAGAACGGCATCGAACGCGCGTTCGGCGGACTCTATCAAGCCTGCTTGAATTCGGGCGATGGCCCGACCGAGATCATGCGCGTGCTCCGCGAACAGTGCCGCCTCTTTCTGAACGCCCGCCTCGGCGAAACCGACCTGACGGCGATGTTTGCCGCCAAGTTCGGAACGCACGCGAATGTCGTCCGCGCGTTCGTCGATGCTTATCGCGATGCCGCACCCGGCGTCGTCGGCAATGGTCCGTGGGCCAAACCGAGCCTCACCGTGCTCGGCACCCCCGCGGGCGAAGCGGGCGAATCGTTCCGCCAATGTGCCGACGAAGCGTTCCCCATCGACGACCGCACGGCCTTCGCGGACACACCCGATGAAATCGCGATCTACCGCGAATATCCGTACGTCCCGCTGAACACGCTACCGCAGTTCGGACACACCTGGGCCGCCGCCTACCGCACCGCCTGGGAAACCACGCAATGCACCCCCCACATCCGCACCGACATCACCGAATGGGCCGCCGTCGACGCCGATTGAAGCGGTCAGCCGGAGTCTCGTTCTGTTTCCGTTCTGCCCAGCATCACTTTGTGAACTACACTTCCGTCGGGATTGGCACCATCCAGAGACGGAACATGACGACAGCTACCGCTTCGGAACTCACGTATCGCGCCGTCGATGTCACGCCGCCGCCGCGGATGCCTGCGAAATCCGGCTTGTACGGCATCGGCTACGATGTCCTGACGCTTGGCGGCCTCAGCTTGCTGGCGCTGCCCGCGTTCTGGCTGCTCGGCGCGTTCTCGCCACTTTCGCTGGCCGACGGGCGAATTGCCGCCCCGCTGATCGCGCTACTCGGCATCGCTTCGTATGCCGTCAATTACCCGCATTACGCCGCCACTTACGCCCGTGCGTACCGCAGTATCGGTAGCATTCGCGAATACTGGTGGAGTTGCCTCGCCGCGCCGCTGCTGCTCGCCGTGTTGGCGGGGGTTGCGCTTGCCGTGGGTGGCGATGGCGTGCCGTTGTACTTCAAATTGTACTTGTTAATTAGCGGGTATCACTACTCCGGGCAGACGTACGGCATCGCGCTCATCTTCGCCGGGAAGGCCAAACTCGGGTTGAACCGCACCGACAAATGGTTGCTCATGGCCCCGATTTACACGTCGTGGCTCTGGATATTGTGCTCGTTCGAGAATGTCGCTGCCGCGCCGATGATGTTCGGGGAAACGATGGCGATCCACCCGCTCGGCTTGCCCGAATGGGCCGCAATTGCCTCGAAAATCGCGTTTGGCCTCGGAATCGTGGCGTATGCCGTGTTGAACGTCCGGTTATACCGGCGTAACGGCAAGGCATTGCCAGGTGTGTCGCACGTGGTCGTTGCGGCGCAGTGCGTCTGGTTCGTACTCGGTGCGAACACGCCGGAGTTCGTGAACTTCGTGCCTTTCTTCCACTGTTTGCAGTATCTGATGATTACGACGTACTTCCATTTGCAGGGCAAGAAAGCGAGTGCGTCGCACGGCCACGAACAGCCGAGCGACGCCATGGGCCGCGTGTTCCTCCGCTACTACGGCTTGCTGATCGTCCTCGGGTTCCTGATGTACGAACTGACGCCGATACTCATGATCCACTCCGGCCTTACCAGCTTCGCCGAAGCCACGGCATTGACCATCGCGTTCATCAATCTGCACCACTTCATCATGGACGGCGAAATATGGAAATTGCGCAAACCCGAAGTGAAACGCACACTCATCGCGGCGTAATCCGGATTCGTTTCGCCACATCAAGCCCGCGCTTCGCTCCGAGGACTCCGCGGCGCGGCGAAACGAGGACAGAATGAGAATCACTCCCGGCGGCTATACCTGGACTTCACGATCGGGTATGCTGACGGAATAGGAGGCTACTATGAAGTACAAAATTGCGATTCACCGTGACGAAGAAGGGATCAGCGTCTCCGTTCCCGCCCTGCCGGGCTGTTGGTCCGAGGGCGATACCGAGGAAGAGGCGTTGTCCAACATTCAGGATGCCATTCGGGAGTATTTGGCCGCTCTGGATGAGCGAGTCCGGGATGCAGAGGTCCGTGAGATCGAAGTGCAGGTGTAATCGTGCCACGAATTCCGGGCGTCAACCACCTGGATGCAGTACGCGCCTTGGAAAAGGCAGGGTTCGAAATCATCCGGCAAGGCAAGCACATTGTGATGAGTGATGGCACGCGCCAAGTCACTCTCCCGCGGCACAATCCAATCAAAGCCTTTACGTTGGGCGGTATTGCAAAGGACGCAGGGTTGTCAGTCGAGGAGTTCCGAAAACTGTTGTAGCTGCGGAACGACTCATTCAGCGTGTCTGTGAACCATACCAGATATCCGAGAAACACCCCCGGTTTTGGGCCGGGGGTGCCACTTCGCTCTGCGAAATCTTACCCGACGTAGACGCCGTTGGAGGTGGCGATCGTGTCGATGGCGAACAACTCGGCGGGGGCCGGGTTGAGCAGGTTCGTACCGAGGTAACCGCGGACGCGGCTGCCGTTGCCGGTACCGGAACCGACGATGAGATCGGACTTCGCATCGCCATCGAGATTCTTGGCGACAACGCGTACGCCGCCACGGCTGGCGGGGTCGCCGGCGAAGAAGTTGGCGACGGTCGTTTGCGTGTTCGATGCAACGAGGTCGGCACCGGACAACGCAAGCACGCGTGGGCCGCCACCGGGGCCGCCACCCGCGATAATGTCCGCCTTGCCATCGCCGTTGATATCGCCTGCAGAAATGAACACGCCGTTACGCAGCGTTTGCTCGAACACGAAGAAATCGTTGAACAGCGTCGTCGGCGAACTGGTGCTGATCGTCTTGCCGTCGTAAGTGGCCACACGGGGTCCGCCGCCGAACCCGGCCGCCACAATCACATCGCCGATGCCATCGCCGTTGACGTCGCCGACGGCCGAGCGAGCACCGCCGCGGAAGTTCACGTCGTTGATACCGAAGAAGTCCGCGAGGACCGAGAAGCCGACGCCGTTGAACACTCGCACGCGCGGGCCGCCACCTTGATCGGGCGTAACGAGCAGTTCGGGAACGCCATCCCCGTTGACATCGCCTGACGAAAGATACACACCGCCGGTGAACGCCGCTTCGAACGGCTGCACGCGGAAGAGTTCGGCTTGCGTCACGCCATCGAGGATACGCACATCGGTAATCGTGCCAGGGCCGGTACCGACGACGACATCGTTGATGCCGTCGCCGTTGAAATCGCCCACCGCGACGCGAACGCCACCGGTGAAGGTGCCGAACGGCGTGGCTTGGAACTTCACCGAGTTGTCCGAATTGTATAAGCGAACCGTGGCCACGCCGGTTTCGCTACCGACGGCGTATTCCCCGGCTGGTGAGGTCGGCGTTAGCGCATCCGAAGCGGTCAAACCGCTGAGA
>JAYSYI010000517.1:0-3497 GCA_043727665.1 Limnoglobus sp.
GAGGCTCAGCCCCGCCAGTTTCGCGTCTTGTTCGTCGGACTTCGAGCGACACAAAATGTTGCTGTGCTCGAAGTTTCCGCGTTCGGAAATGCCGTACACGCGGCTCGCAAAATCGCTGAGTTCCGGTCCGAGAATCGCTTCGACTTCCGCTTCGCTCCAGACGTAAAATTTCCCTTCGACCCCCTCGCTGTCGGCATCGAGCGTACTGTAGAAGCCGCCGTCCGCGTGCGTCATTTCGCGCAACACATAGTCGAGCGTTTCGCGTGCGATGTGTTTGTAGAACGGGTCGCCCGTGAGTTGGAACGCCTCGGTGTATGCCAGTGGCAGGAGCGCGTTATCGTAAAGCATTTTCTCGAAATGCGGCACCAGCCAGACGGCATCGACGCTGTAGCGATGGAAGCCGCCGCCGACTTGATCGTACATGCCGCCGCGTGCCATTTTGTCGAGCGTGAGGCGTGCCGAGTGCAATGCGGAACTGTCGTCGAACCGCTTAACGGCCCGTAAAAGCACCTTTAATTCGAGCGGATGCAGGAACTTCGGTGCGCTGCCGAAGCCGCCGTGTGTCGGATCGAAACTGCGTCGCAACACGTTCGTAGCATTCTTCAGGATCGCCTCGGACAATTCGCCCTTCGCCGGTTCCAGATCACTCGTCGCCTTCAAAGCCGCCGAGACCTGCCGCCCGATTTCGTACAGGCCATCGCGTTTGTTCATCCAGGCATCGTGGATCGCGAACAGCAATCGTTTGAAGCTCGGGCGACCGTACATGTCCTTCGGCGGGAAGTACGTCCCCGCGTAGAACGGCGTGAGATCGGGCGTGAGAAACACCGAAAGCGGCCAGCCGCCGCCCTCTCGCGTCAGCAGTTGGTGGGCCGTCATGTAAATCTGATCGAGGTCCGGGCGCTCTTCGCGATCGACTTTGACGTTGATGAAATTCGCATTCATCGCCTCGGCCGTCTCGGCATTCTCAAAACTCTCGTGCTCCATGACGTGGCACCAATGGCACGCCGAGTAGCCGATACTCAGGAAAATCGGCTTGTTTTGCTGCTTCGCCAGCGCGAGTGCTTCCGGTCCCCACGCGAACCAGTCGACGGGGTTATTTGCATGTTGCCGTAGGTAAAGGCTCGATTCCACAGCGAGACGGTTCATCGGAATGCTCTGGCGATGTTGGGTCTTTCGTCGTCGTGTTTATGTTAGTCATTGCAACGAACTACCCAGCGAAACAAGCGAGTTCTGAAATGTTTTTCCCAACGACAATCGTATCTAACAACTCGTCGAGTTGCGCAACGCTCATCTGCTCGATGATGGCATCCTGTTCGGCAGTCAGCCCACCGAACCTTTTGTTGATATACCTCCGCGCGAGATCACGCCGTATGGTGAAATCGGCTATTGCTTTTGCCTTCCTTTCAAAACCAGTGACGAATACCTTGGCCATCGGTTGTTTCTCCGTTTTGAGTTTTTGGTACTCCACCTGTTCGGATGGGTCCAATGTGATGTAGTTGTCGAAACACTCGGCCAGTAGAAACTTTCTCCAGTCATTGTCGCCCTCGGCGACGATGCGGTCTAGCCCTTCTGACAGGAATCGTGCGCGGTCGGCTTTCGGCAATTGCATCAGGGAAGACAACGCGAGGCCAAGCAAGTTCGGGCCGTTCGCGTACGTCAGACCATCGAGAGCGGGCAATCCGATCGAGTAATAATCGAAGCGAATAATCGGTTCATCCCAGAGCATCTCCATGTACGTGTCTCGACTAATTCCGTTGAGGCCGACGTGCAAAAACAGCGCGACTGGCAACACCGGTAGCGAGTGCGAACGACGCAGGAACGCATAATACTGAAGCATTCGACGACGGAGATTTGCCGCAGAGTTCGACGCATCGACTTCGATGTGGATGAGTAGCAAGCACTCGTTTGTACCCGGTTCCAACGGCACGGTCGTGCGCACTTGCGCGACGAGATCCATGATCTTCTGCTCGCCACCCGGCGGATCGAGGAACGCCTCTTGCTCGAGCCATTCGACGTGTGTGAAATCGAACCGGTCGTACCATCGCTGGAAGAAGCAGTCGATAAACTCCGGGAGAAACTCCCGGATGAGCGTCTTGAATCGTTGGTCGTGATCGTCGTCCATGCGAACCCCGTTAGTTAAAACTGGCCTTTGATGAACACGGCGGCCATCGGCGGGAGTCGCAGGAATACCGAGTATGGCATACCGTGCATCGGCAGCATTTCGGCGTGAACGCCGCCGCTATTGCCCGTGTTCGAGCCGCCGTAGATGCCGGAATCGGTGTTCAAAATTTCTTTCCAGTAGCCGGGGCACGGCACGCCGATGCGGTAATGATCGCGCACGATTGGCGTGAAGTTCAGGATGCCGACGACGCGCTCCTTGGTCGTTTTGCCCTTACGCACAAAGCTCAAAACGCTCGCGCCGACATCGGTGCAGTCGATCCACTCGAACCCGCCGGGTTGATTGTCGAGTTCGTGCATTACCGGTTCGTCGCGATAAATCCGGTTCAGGTCGCTCACGAGTTTCATGATCCCGCGGTGCGATTCGTGTTCGAGCAAGTGCCAGTCGAGGCTCGAATCGTGCTTCCATTCCTGTCGCTGCGCGAACTCGCAACCCATGAACAACAGCTTCTTGCCCGTCATCCCCCACATGTACGCATATAGCAGCCGCAACCCCGCGAATTTCTGCCACTCATCGCCCGCCATTTTGTCGAACAGCGGACCTTTCCCATGGACGACTTCATCGTGCGACAACGGCAGAATGAAGCTCTCGTGGTAGGCGTAGAGCATCCGGAACGTCAGGTCGTTCTGGTGAAATTTGCGATGGATCGGATCTTTGGAACAGTAGCTGAGCGTGTCGTGCATCCAGCCCATGTCCCACTTGTAACCGAAGCCCAGGCCGCCGATATACGTCGGCCGCGACACCATCGCCCACGACGTCGATTCCTCCGCATAGGTCTGCACGTCCGGGTATTGCGTGTAGATTTCCTTGTTGAACGTGCGTAGGAAGTCGATCGCTTCGATATTCTCTTTGCCACCGTGCGCGTTCGGAATCCACTCGCCGTTCTTGCGCGAATAATCGAGGTAAAGCATCGACGCGACCGCATCGACTCGGATGCCATCAATGTGGTATTTATCGAGCCAGAACATCGCCGACGACAGCAAGAAACTGCGGACTTCGTGGCGACCGTAGTTGAAGACGTAACTGCCCCAGTCCGGGTGGTAACCCTGCTTCGGGTCGCCGTGTTCGTAGAGGTGTGTGCCGTCGAAGTAGCAGAGGCCGTGGCCGTCGGTTGCGAAGTGGCTTGGCACCCAGTCGATAATCACGCCGATGTTGTGTTGGTGCAAATAGTCGATCAGGAACATCAAGTCTTGAGGTGTGCCGTAGCGGCACGTGGCGGCGAAATAGCCGGTGGTTTGGTAACCCCACGAACCGAAGAACGGGTGTTCCGTCAGTGGCAAGAACTCGACGTGCGTGAACCCGAGGCGGTTGACGTGGT
>JAYSYI010000518.1:0-10519 GCA_043727665.1 Limnoglobus sp.
GACAAGCCGACGAAAGTCAGCGGGCCGAGTATCCGTTTCGGCGACGTGTCGCGCTCCGGCGATGTCGTCTTTCATGCCGAGGATCTCAGCAAAAGTTTCGGCGACAACATGCTGTTTAAGGATCTCAGCTTCGACATTAAACGCGGGAAACGCCTGGGAATCTTGGGGCCGAACGGTTGCGGGAAAACGACGCTGCTGAAAATCCTACTCGGCGAAGAAGAGCCGACTGAGGGTAAAGTCCATCGCGGGCACCTCGTGCAAATCGGCTATCTCGACCAGCATTTGAAGATGCTCAACGAAGAACAAACGCTACTCCGCGCCGTCTGGCCCGAACCCGATGCGTCGCTGACCGAACAGAAAATGCGCGACCTCCTCGGCAGCTTCGGCTTGCAAGGCGAGATCGTCGAACAGCAAGTGAAATCGCTCTCCGGGGGCGAACGCAGCCGTGCGGCACTCGCCCGATTGACGGTCGAAGGCGCGAACGTGCTGATCCTCGATGAGCCGACGAATCACCTCGACATTTGGGCGTGCGACTCGCTCGAAGCGGCGTTGAAATCGTTCGAAGGCACGCTGATTTGCGTCAGCCACGACCGCTACTTTTTGAACCGCGTTGCCGACCTGCTCATCGTCTTCGAAGGCCCGCGACCGGAGATGGTTTTCGGCAACTTCGACACCTACGAACTCCTACGCGCGAACCGTGCGAACGCCGCCGCGAAGGACAAAAAGGAACCGCCGCGCGAAGTGAAAGCGAACGCGCCGATCGACAAACGCAAGCGCCGTCGCAAGTTCCCGTATCGCAAAGTCGTTGAAATCGAACGGAGCATCGCCGAGTGCGAAGTGCAAATCGCCGACCGCGATGCCACGCTGCAAGGCGTCGATATTTACCGCGACCCCGTGAAGTTGAAGCAAACGATGACCGAGCTAGAAAGCGCAAGAGCCAACCTCGCGCAACTCTACGAACACTGGGAAGAAGCCGTGGAGCTGAACTGAAAGCGCGTTGGTACGTCAATCCTCAAGGCGTTGCCTTGGGCTCGTGGAATCGGCCCTATAGGCCGAAAAACTGAATATCGGATTCGACATCGCGGTGACATTGTTTTGGTTCAATTAGCCGCGACGCGTGGGCTTTGCGTAGCGGAGCGCGTAGACTTCACCCATATTCAGACGACCCCTTACCGGGCAACGCCGTGAACGATTTCTGTATCAGCGTTTTCGTTTAGCCCGGATATTTCATCTGCGGATTCGAGCTGGGGATTTTTCGACTCGGCGGCGGAATTTGTTATTTTGAGCGGTTGCGGTCGATTGCGAGTGGAAGGCCCCTACCCCGCAAGCGAAATTCGCGGCGGGTGACAGCGTTCGAGTTGCCACGGCGTACCGAACTTCGGCCAGCGGACGGGTTTGCAATTGCATGGCCACACGACGAAAGACATTCTGAAGCGGATAGTGACACGACAAACTCACCACGGCCTGGGGTCCAGTAGTGACGGATTGTTGTAACTCCAATCAATACCACATCTTAGGTCGTCGCGCTACTCCACTTTCGCAAAGCCGATGAAATATCCGGGTTAAAGACCTGCGGCTACCAGAATCAGAGGTTTTTCGCCTTTGTACGAAGCATCCGTTTCCGCCGCGTGAAGTATAATCTGGTTTTTACACCCACACATATGGTGCAGAAATGTCACTCGGAATCGAACTGGAACAAGAAGACGATGGCCGTTGGTTCGGAATCATTTCGGACTTGCCCGGCGTTATGGCGTACGGCCCGACTCGCGGAGAGGCTGCGGCGGCAACCCGGTTGCTGGCGATGAAGGTTCTCGCAGATCGCATCGAACACGGCGAGGAAGTATCGGACCTTTTCGCCGTGCGATCGTGATCTGGCCGAGAATAACTCTACATCCCCGAAATCGTCATATCGCTTGCTTGGCGCGGGGAATTCTGGTAACGTGCGGGTCTGCCGGTTTTCCTGTCCGAGACTTTTTCGAGTGTCGTCATGCATTCACTTTGCCGTGGCCCGAGTCGCCGCGAGATTCTTCGGGCGGGTAGCCTCGCTCCGCTGGGGTTGGGTTTGACGTCTCTGTTCGCGTCGGCTGCGTCCCCTTCGGCGAAAGTGGCGAAAGCCAAATCGGTGATTCTCCTGTACATGTGGGGCGGGCCGAGCCACATCGATACGTGGGATCCGAAGCCGAACGCCCCCGAGGAAGTGCGCGGTTCGTTTCGACCGATCGCGACGACGGTTCCGGGATTGCAGATCGGCGAACATTTCCCGGAACTGGCCAAACGGGCCAAGCACTATGCGGTCGTGCGGTCGATGACGCACACCGACCCCGCGCACTTGTCGCCGACGCATCATCTGATGACGGGCCGCAAAGCCGCAAAGGTCAATTCGGACGACGATGGCCCGAGCCGTTCGGATGCCCCGTGCCTCGGTGCAGTGGTACAGAAGCACTTTCCGCCCGGCGCGTTGCCGAATGCCGTAACGTTACCGTGGGCGGTGTCGCACCCGGGGGCACCCGGCGGGCAGGCACCGGGCCAGAACGGTGGCTGGCTCGGCGCGGGTTACGATCCGTTCCTGATTACCGGCAACCCGAACGTGCCGAACTTCGCCGTTTCGGGCCTAACCCCCATCGCCGATGTGTCTACCGATCGCTTGCAATCGCGGGCGGAACTGTGTCGAAAGCTCGATCGGAGCGGTGGCCCGAGCGATATGAATTCCAGTCTGCGTCAGAAGGCGTTCGACCTGCTTATGGCCCCTACGGTGGCCAAGGCGTTCGACCTGAACGCGGAAACGCCGAAGATGCGCGACGCCTACGGTCGTCACCCGCACGGCCAAAGTTGCTTGCTCGCACGGCGACTGGTCGAAGCGGGGACGAAATTCGTCACGGTGAATTGGCCCGACGATGGCCAAGCATTTTGGGACACGCACGGCAACAACTTCCCCGCGTTGAAAGATCGACTGATGCCGCCTGCGGATCGCGCATTTTCCACGTTGCTCGACGACCTCGCCATTCGGGGGTTACTGTCCGAAACGCTCGTCGTCTGGGTGGGGGAATTCGGCCGCACGCCACGAGTTGGCAACGGCGGACGCCAACACTGGCCGAAGTGTTATTCCGCCGTTCTCGCCGGGGCCAGCATTCGCGGCGGAAGTATCTACGGGGCCAGCGACAAAATCGCATCCGAACCAACCGAAAACCCCGTTTCGCCCGCAGACCTGACCGCAACCATGTACCACGCATTAGGGATCGACCCGCAACAACTGGTAACGGATCGCCTGGGCAGAGAAATCGGCCTGACGGAAGGCACACCCGTCAAGGCGCTATTCGGGTAAGGTGCGGCACGTTCGCGCAAACCTTGAGATTTTACGGTACACTGCGATCTATTGAACCTGCCAAACTTTCCTGCTGAGATTTCGCTATGCGCATCTGTTTCGCCCTTTTCACGCTGATGCTCGGTTCGGTGGCAATCGCGGACGACAGTTGGCCGGGGTTCCGCGGGCCGAACGGCGATGGCCATTCGCAATCGAAAACCGCACCGACGACGTGGTCGGAAACCGAGAACGTGAAGTGGAAGGTGGCGGTCCACGATAAAGGTTGGTCGTCGCCGATTGTCGTCGGCGAGCAAGTTTGGGTGACGACGGCACGGGAGGACGGCAAAGAGTTTTACGCGGTTTGCCTCGAGCGCAAGACGGGCAAAACCATCCACGATCTGCACTTGTTCAGCGACAAGAACCCACCAAATATTCGCCAGTTCAATAGCTATGCCTCGCCTACGCCGGTGATCGACGATGGGAAAATCTACGCGCACTTCGGCTCGCGTGGCACCGCCTGCATCGACACGCAGAGTGGCAAGGTGTTGTGGTCGCGGGACGATTTACCGTGCGACCATTGGCGCGGTCCCGCATCGTCGCCGATCGTTTACAAAGACTGGCTGTTTCTGCTTTTCGACGGCCACGATAAACAGTACAGCGCGTGCCTGAATAAAGTCACCGGCAAGACGGTCTGGCAGAAAGATCGCGGGTTGCCGTACCCCAACGATGGCGACTTGAAGAAAGCCTTCGCGACCGCATCGGTGTTCGAAATCGACGGCAAAGCACAACTCGTGACCCCCGCCGCCGTCGGTACGCTCGGCTACGATCCCGCCACCGGCGACGAGCTTTGGCGCGTCATTCACGGCGGCATGAACGAAGCCTGTCGCCCCGTGATGGCGCACGGCCTGATCTACCTCACAACGGGCCACACGGCAGGGTTAATCGCCGTGCGTGCGGGGCAAACGGGTGACCTGACAAAGACCGGCGTCGCCTGGCGTGCCGACAAAATCGCACCGACGCGACCCTCCCCCACGATCGTCGGCGACTTGTTATTCATGGTCAACGACACCGGCATCGTCTTCTGTCTCGATGCCAAAACCGGCGATAAACATTGGCAAGAACGCCTCGACGGCAAGTTCTCCGCCTCGCCCGTTCTCGCTGGTGGCAACCTCTATTTCTTCAGCGAAGGCGACAAGTCATTCGTAATCGCAGCCACCAAAACCTACACGCCCATCGCCACGAACAAGCTCAACGCCGGCTGCAAAGCCTCCCCCGCAATCACAGACGGCGACCTCTTTGTGCGAACGCTGACGCATCTGTATTGCATCGGGAAATAGCCGTCAAATTGATGTGAAATTGCGGTTGACGGTGTTTTTGGGTCATCCCGATTGTGGTTCGTTTAGCCGCGACGCGCAGGCTTTGCGTAGCGAAGCGCGTGGACTTTACCCATTTCCAGACAATCCCGCCGAATGTGGGTGACGCGCACGTTTTGAAGTTGCGCTATTTTGCAGCTTGGACAGTATGCCTTGAAATACAGGCTCTACAGGCCCCGTTTTTCGGCCTGTAGGGCCGATTCCGTCAGCCCAAGGCAACGCCTTGGGAATCGACGTATGAATGTTCATCGGCCCTGAAGGGGCCGTTCACGTGGCAAAAGTTCGTACGCGGAATGTTTGCATTCCGCACCACCATTTTCGCAGCAAGATTTTGCAAATGGGTGAGGCCTGAACGGCCCTTTCAGGGTCGAATCGTGGATGATGACGATCCCCAAGGCTTCGCCTTGGGCTGGTAGAATGAGCCATTCAGGCTCAAAGAACGACAGGTAAATGGTACCCGGATCACGTACAGCGCAACTTCAAAAAGCGCAAGCAAAGGACTTCTACCGACGATGGTGCAGAAAACAGCTTGTATTGTCGCGCAAAAGAGTTGAGCTACGAGGTTGGCCCGAGTGGGGAGTGACGATGCGGAAAGCGATGTGGTTTCGAGAAATGCGAGGACTGGGTCACAGCGGTGGCTTAACGCTCATCACCAGGAGAAGTTACTGGGCGGCTAGGTTTTCTGCACCGCGCTTTTCATACAGTGGCCAACCGTAGCCTCCACCGTACTGCTCGACACCCATCTCGCACTGCGGTGCCTTGGGAAACTCCGACAACACGTTCTGGTCCCGTGCGTCTTTAAGGGATCGAACCAGAAGGTCGCCCACGAACCGCTCGAACTCGCCGGCATCGCAGTCCGACAACTTCCCGTCCGGCAAGATCACTGGCATCCGATTGCCCTCGGACTCAATGAGGTATCGGTTGGCGATCCCCCATTCGGGATGCTCGACCCAATCGAATAGCGGGTGGGTCGAGGTGCCGTCGGGTTCTGGGCTTGGTATCCAAGTTCAAATACACCCAGGGCGTCGAAGTCCCGTCGCCGAGGGAGTAGACGAAATCGATCCGGGTGACGGGCGGGTGGTAAGGTCGCCCCACCCCGCTCTCATGCGCGACCGAGTAGCGCGTAGCACAACGACGAAGTACGTCGCGGAAGAGCGCTGCATCTTTCCGCAAGTCGATCACGATCACGGTCACGCCTCTGCTGCCGAACAGGTGTTTATCCCAACACATGCATAGGGATATACTATTTCTGTTTCGATACTACCCACACAAATTTGCCGAATCAAGAAGTTTGCGACGATATGACGTAAGTCGGAATTCGTATCGTGCAAAACGTGACCGGAAAATGTCGTCTCCGGTCGATTTCATGTCGCTCCCGGTCGATCTCGGTTCCATTTTGGTCGATTCTATGTCGCCTGCGGTCGATTTGATGTCGGTATGTTTGGCTTATGCGTTTTCGATTGCCGCCGACGCAACCCATTTTAAAACCGCAATTTACGGAGAATCGGCCTCGCTGGAATCAGCGATTGCCGATCTCGAAGTGGCATTTTGAGACGAAAAAAACACGAAAATGACCCCAAAAACTTTTCCGCAATTCGGACTTACGTCGATCATCAAAGGCGAAAAATCCGACTTTGGCGACCGCTTTGACTATAACTCTGGCTACTGTCCGATTGCTTTCACGCATCTCCCGGAGGGATTCTATGCGGGTTCGCTTCCCTATTTTGGTGGCCTTGGCTGCCGCGACGGTGTTCACCATGACGATGCCTACGACCCATGGCGACGAGGGGATGTGGTTGTTCAACAACCCGCCCCGCAAACAGCTTAAAGAGAAGTACGGCTTCGAGCCGACCGATGCCTGGCTCGAGCACGTGCAGAAGTCCAGTGTGCGGTTCAATAGCGGTGGCTCGGGGAGTTTCGTTTCGCCGAATGGCCTCGTGATGACGAACCACCACGTCGGCGCGGACGATCTCCAGAAGCTGAGCACGAAGGAAAAAGACTACCTGAAGGACGGCTTTCAGGCGAAGACGCACGCTGAAGAGATCAAGTGCAAGGCGCTCGAACTGAATGTACTGCAAAGCATGAAAGACATGACCGCCGAGGTCAACGCGGCGGTGCCCGCCGATGCCACGCCCGCCGATGGCTTCAAGGCCCGCCAGAAGAAGATCGCCGAGATCGAGAAGGCCAACGCCGACGAAGCGACCGGCAAACGCGCGGACGTCGTGACCTTGTACGCAGGTGGCGCATACCACTTGTACATCTACAAGAAATACACCGACATTCGCCTCGTATTTGCACCCGAGAAAGCGATCGCGTTCTTCGGTGGCGACCCGGACAATTTCGAGTATCCGCGGTTCGACCTCGATATGTGCTTCTTCCGCGTCTACGAAAACGACAAGCCGATCGTTTGCGAACATTATCTAAAATGGTCCGCGAACGGCTCGAAGGAAAACGAACTCATTTTCGTGTCCGGGCACCCCGGCCGCACCAACCGCCAGAACACGATCGCCGAACTCGAATACCTGCGCGACACTGGCTACCCGTATCTGCTGCAACGCCTCAACCGCCTCGAAGTGCTGTTGGGCAGTTGGGTCGCGCGCAGCGAATCGAACCGCCAGAAGGGCGAAGACGATCTGTTCGGGATTCAGAACAGCCGCAAGGCACGAATCGGCGGGCTGCAAGGGTTGCTCGATCCGAAGATTATGGCTCGAAAACAAGCCGAGGAAGACCGTCTGAAGAAGTTCATCGCCGATGCGGGCGATTCGACGATGGCCGATGCCGCGAAGGCGTTTGATACCATCGCGAAGGCCGAAAAGAAGCGGGCGGAGATCTTTAAGGAAGCCGCGATTCTCGAAGGCGGCGGCGGCTTCAACAGCTCGTATTACGGCATGGCCCGGACGATCGTCCGCGCTGCCGAAGAGAAGACCAAAGCGGCGGGCGAACGCTTCCGCGAGTTCTCGGATGCGAAACTGCCGAGCCTCGAATTCGGCCTGTTCAGCGACGAACCGCATTACGACGACTTTGAGATTCTGAAGCTATCCGATAGCCTCACGTTCCTCGCGACGACGTACGGCGCAAACAACGAAATGGTCAAAGCGGTACTCGCCGGGAAGTCGCCCCGCGAACGCGCATTTGACCTCGTGAGCGGCACGAAACTGAAGGATGTAGCCGAACGGAAGAAGCTTTACCAGGGCGGCAAAGAAGCCGTCGATGCCAGTACCGACCCGATGATTCTGCTCGCAAAACTGATCGATCCGCACGCACGCAAGGTTCGCAAAATCTCCGAAACCGAAGTCGAAGAACCGAAGCGCCAGGCGTACACCGCACTCGCGAAAGCGCGATTCGCGATGGACGGCACGAACACCTTCCCCGACGCCACCTTCACGCTTCGCCTCAGTTATGGCACCGTGAAAGGCTTCAAGGAAGACGGCAAAGACGTGCCCGCGTTCACGACCTTCGACGGCCTCTACGCACGCAGCAAAGAGCAAGACAACAAGTACCCGTTCGAGTTGCCGAAGCGTTGGAACGACAAGAAAAGCGCACTCGACCCGAAGACGCCTTTCAACTTCGTGGCGACCGCCGACATCATCGGCGGGAACAGCGGTAGCCCGGTGGTGAACAAGGAAGGCGAAGTCGTGGGGTTGATCTTCGACGGGAACATTCAGTCGCTGATTCTCGACTTCATCTTCGATCAGGAAATTAGCCGCGCCGTGTCGGTCGATAGCCGCGCGATGATCGAAAGCCTGCGGAAAGTCTATGACGCCAACTGGCTCGCCGACGAACTGACGGGCAAGAAGTAGAGTGTCTGCGTGGGGCACGTGAAAACGTGCCCCCAATTTCACCCCGTTTCGACGGACATGCGCCACCAGGCGATGAGCGTGAATAGCGTGCCGAAGCCGCAGAGTGCGGCACACGCCGTCCAGACGATTGCGGTTTGCGGGTCGGGGTTCGTTAGTAGTTGTGCGTAGGCATCGAGCGACCAAGCGTGGGGCGTGATTCTGCTGACGCGACGCATTTCTTCGGGCATCAGGTAGCGCGGCATCAACGAGCCGCTTAGCCCCGCCAACACCATTACGAGTAGTGTGCCCGTTACCGAAACTTGCTGTTCGGTTTTCGCAAACGCGGCCACGAACATCGCCAAACCGACCGCGGCAAACGACGTAGAGATCACTACGGGAATGAGTAACAACGGCTGCGAACCGAGCGTCATACCGAACAGCAAATTACCGGCGATGAGTAAGCCGAAGCCTTGCAGCAACGACACCGCGAAGCACGGGAGCAACTTGCCGATCAGCAGTTGCCAGCGTGCAATCGGCGCGGCATTGAGCCGCACGAGCGTGCCGAATCGGCGCTCGCTGGCGAACAGCCAGCCCATCACGAGCACGAGGAAGAATGCGAAGGTAACGGTGTAACTCGGGACGAGTGCCTGATAGCGGATCGCGCCGCGGCGGATCGTGCCGGAGCCATCGGATTGGTACGCGGACCGGTTCGCCGTGCGTGGCGGTGGCGGGTCGCTGTTCGTGAGTTTTGCCCACGTTTTGCCGCGAAAATTGTACTTGCTGAAGAACGCCGAGATGCCTTTCTGCATCCCATCGCCGAGGGTTTTCTTCGGTAATAACAAGTACGCGCCGCGGAGTGCGGGCATGTGCTTCTCCATGCGATCCATGAACGGATCGGTGCCGATCATGTCGAACGCCTGCCCGATCATCCAGGGTATTACGACGCGCATGAGCGCGACTTGCACCACCTGTTCGACGACGGCGGCCGCGACTTCTTGCGTCGGGTCGCGGAGGATGCGTACCGAGACTTCGCCGACGTTCATGCCATCGCGGTTCAACGGGTTGATCGGGTTGAGTTTGAACGGCTCGCCGACGAACGAGCAACGGTGAATACGCTCGCTGAAGTCCGCTTCGAGGACAATAATCACGGCCCGCTCGCCCGACTGGATCAGGCGTTCGGCTTCTTCGCGGGTGGGGATCATCTCGACTTTAATGTCGGCGGTACCGGAGAAATCCTCGATGAGAATCTCAGACCACGGCCGATCCGGGAACCCGCCCGCATCGGCTGGCAGACCCGCATCGAGGTTGACCACAGAGATGCGAAGTTGCTCTTTTTTGTTCGGATCGAACGCACCGCCGACGGTGATGCCGAGAATCAGCACGAGCAAGATCGGCATGATTAACAGGATCACCGCCGCACGCGGATCGCGCAGCATCAGCCGGAAATCTTTGGCCGCAAGGGTGAGGATGGGTCGCATGGCGTTAATCTCGTTTTGGATCGCGTATCGCAGCTACGCCCAAGGGTACGACGTAAGACGTCTATGCTTCACGCGGCTGAAACTGATACCTTTTCAGATGGTACAACGTATCCATTCTTTTCTTATTCTGGTAGCCGCAGGTCTTTAGCCTGCGCGGGGGGAAACAACCCTAAAAAACCAGTCGTGGCGAGTCTTCGAGACGCGACGCAACTAGCCACAACGGTCATACTTGGCGTACGAAACGTCGTGTTTCGAAGACTCACCACGACCCTCAGTCGATGCCGGTGGAAGTACGCAGGCTAAAGACCTGCGGCTACCAAAATAAGAGGTTTTCGCCTTTGTACGAAGTATCCCTTTCAACCGAGTGAAGCATAACCCTGGGCTAAAGGATGGAACCCCGTTGGGGTAAATGCATAGACACTTCTTACCCAACAGGGTTAAACCTGATAGCCCAGGGTTAGACGTTTTGTCGTACCCCTGGGTTGCTCTGCGGACATCGAAACTAATCTCGAAGGGCGTGACCCGTTAGCTGCAAGAAGACGTTTTCGAGCGTCGATTCGTTGGTTTCAAAGGCGTTCGGCGTCACGC
>JAYSYI010000519.1:0-3474 GCA_043727665.1 Limnoglobus sp.
TTTGAGACCGAAAAACACCCGAAAACACGGTTTTGGCGGCTGTGCAATTCTGATTTACGTCAATCATAAGAGCGTCAAAAGCGCGTTTCTGCTAGAATAGGACTTCACGAACGAACCAGTTTCAGGAGATGCCATGCCTGCCGTCATGAGCGATGTCGCGGCCGAGATTCTCGAACTCAAGCACAAAATCGGCGCGACGATTCTTGCCCATTACTACCAAGAAGGCGAAGTCCAAGAACTCGCGGACATCACCGGCGATAGCCTGAAACTGGCCCGCGAGGCGACGAAGGTCGAGTCGCCGGTGATCGTGTTTTGCGGCGTGCTGTTCATGGCTGAAACCGCGAAGATGCTCAATCCGTCGAAGCGAGTGTTACTGCCAGACCTGCAAGCCGGGTGTAGCCTCGTCGATTCGTGCCCACCGGACAAACTGCATCGCTACCAAGAGATGCTTCGCGAAAACGGCCGGAAATTCCAGACTGTCACATACATCAACAGCTCCGCGAAGGTGAAGGCGCTCTCGGATTGGGTCGTCACGTCGGGCAATGCCGAGGAAGTCGTGCGGAAGATTCCCGCGGAGTTCGAGATCCTGTTCGTGCCCGATCAGCACCTCGGGCGGTACATCGAAGAAGTGACGAACCGGAAGATGATCTTGTGGAACGGCTCTTGCATGGTCCACGAGATTTTCAGCGTTCACGACCTCGTTCGCATGAAGCAAAAGCACCCGGCGGCACAGACGATCGCGCATCCTGAATGCCCGAAAAACCTGCTGGAACATGCCGATTTCATCGGCGGCACCGAAGCGATGATCAAGTACGTCGGCGGTTTCGCGGAGCCGATCGAGTTCATCGTCGCCACCGAACCGAACATGATGTGGCAACTCGAACAGCGCCACCCGCGGCACCGCTACTTACCTGTGCCGGGCATCACGTGCTCGTGTAACAAGTGCCCGCACATGGCGCGAAACACGCTCGAAAAGATCCGCGATTGCATGAAGAATGGCTCGCCGGAAATCTTCTGGCAACCCGAGTTCGACCGCGCGAAGGAAGTGCTGACGCGCAGCCTGCTGAACCCGCCTGCCGCAAAGCCACACCCCCAAGGCGATTGACGCCATGCTACCCGCCGACGTCATGCGTCAGATTCGCCGCTTGCAGTTGCGGGCCAAACGCGCCGTGCAAACGCTACTCGGCGGCGAGTATCACTCTGCGTTCAAGGGCGCGGGTTTGTCGTTCGACGAAGTCCGCGAATACATGCCCGGCGACGACGTTCGCGGCATCGATTGGAACGTGACCGCCCGCATGGGCACCGCGTATATCAAGCGGTATATCGAAGAACGCGAACTGACGCTCGTACTGCTCGTCGATGTCTCTGCCAGCCAGCGATTCGGCACGGGGGCGTACCAGAAGCGCGCAGTAGCAGCGGAAGTGGCGGCCCTCATCGCGTTCTGCGCCATCGGCAACAACGACCGCGTTGGCTTGCTCGCGTTCACGGATCGCGTGGAACGATACGTCACGCCGAGCAAAGGCACGCGGCACGTCTTGCGGTTACTGCGGGACATTCTTTTCTTTGCCCCGGAACATCCCGGTACGAACCTCGCGGCGGCGCTCGATCATTTGAACAAAGTGCAGAAACGGCGTGCGATTGTGTTCGTCGTTTCGGACTTTCTCGATGCCGATTTCGCCGACCCGTTTCGCCGTGCGGCACGCAAACACGACCTGATCGCGGTACGGACCGGCGATGCCCGTGAGTATACGTTTCCCGCAACGGGGTTGGTGCGGCTCGAAGATGCCGAGACGGGCGAGCAAAGGCTGATTGATACCGATAATCGCCGCTTTTGCGAACAATTTGCTGCCAAATCGCAAGCGCGCCGCGATGCCTTCACACAGCTGACGCGCGCCGCACAGATCGACCTCATCGACCTCGATACCGACGGCAAGCACCTCGATGCGCTGACGCGATTTTTCCGGTTGCGCGAACGTCGTCGGAGGGGGCGATGAACCCGCTCGCCGTCACGCTGACGATCGACAAAACCACCGTGCGACTTTCGGAATCGGTGACCGTTACCGCTACGCTGCAAGGTAACGCGCCACTGGTCGTGTCGCCGCCAAAGGAATGGCTGCTCCCGGAATCGGCGGCGGCGTGGCGCATCCGCCCGAACGGCCCGGCATCGCTGGAAAAGCAGGCCGACGGGCAGGAACGCTGGGTGCAGACGTTCCGTGCGGACCCATATCAAGCGGGGGAATTGCCGTTGGCTTTCGCACCGATCGAAGTGAAATCCGGGGCGATGGCGAAGTCGGTTGAGTGGCCAACGCACACGGTGAAGGTGCAAACGAGCATCACCGCCGCGAACGCTGCGGAGGCACGGCCGATCACGGGAATCGAAGACGTGCCGCCGGAAATCATCGACGATCGCGGGCCAGCGACCATCGCCTTCGCGATGATCGGGCTAGCCATCGTGGCCGGGCTGATCGTGTTCACGCTACGTCGTCGCAAGACTGCCACGCCCACGCTTGCCGCCACGGTGGCGCAGCAACTCGATGCGCTCGAACGCAGCCATACCGCCGGGGAGATCGATGGCCGCACGTTCGCGGAACGGCTATCGGAAATCGTCCGCGACTGGGTGCAATCGCGTTTCGGGCTGCCCGCGAAGCAGCAAACGACCGCCGAGCTTACGGACATCTCCACGAATTGGGATGAACGCACCCGCGAAGCGGTTCGCGAGGTGTTATCGAAATGCGACCGAATGAAATTCGCAGGCCAGGAACCGACAGCCGACGAGTGCCGCGAGTTGATAGCGAATGCGCGGACAATTTGCGGTGAATGAACGCCCACGGACGATCGTCCGTGGGCATTCTCGTTTTTACACTAACAGCGCCTTGTCAGCAGCTTGTTGCAGTGCCTGATCGATGACCGACTTCAGCGCGGTTTGAATATCCGCCTGATCGTACAGCGTGATGCCGTCTTTCTGGACGTTCAACGCACCGGCGGCCGCCACTTTCGCCAGCCCTTCGATGATCTTCGTCTTGTCGCTCTTACCGTCGAGCAGTGGCACCAGATGCCGATCGAGGTCGTTTAAGCGAAGCACTTCGTGGCGTCGGTTCGTGACCGAACCACCGCGTGTGGCTTGCATCCGTGCCACGGGCCATGCGCTTGGCAATTCGCCGGGGGCTTTCGCGTACGTGATCGGCATCCCGTGCAGTTCGACGAGGTCCGAACTCATGTAGCAGTTCAAAAGCCCCATTGCGACGGTTTGCGTGTCATCGGCGATAATCTTCGGGTCGGTGCCATCGCCGCCGATCATTTCGCGCGACGTTTTCCGCAGAACATCGAACGGCACCGTGCCGGGGTAGGCTTCGTTCATGAGCTTCATCGCGGCCTTCAACAGCGGGCGATTCGTGGCCATCTGCATACCGCCGCCGGAGCGATACTGCACGTTTTCGTCGCTGGTCAGCGCGGCCGGTTCTGCGACCGGTTTCG
>JAYSYI010000520.1:0-3461 GCA_043727665.1 Limnoglobus sp.
ATGCCACGCTCGGTGCCGAGGTAGAGTAAGCCGGCTTTCTTCGGGTCTTCGCGAACGGCGTGGAGGTGCGTACCCGCATCAAGGCCGTCGCTGATTTTCGCCCAGGTTTTGCCGAGGTCGGTCGTCTTCCAAATGTACGGACGGTAGTCGTCCATCCGGTGATTGTCGACGACGAGATACGCAGTCTTCGAATCGAACGGCGAGGCTTCGATGCAGACGACGGTACCCCAATCGGGTAACTCCGGCACGTTCGCGGTCAGGTCGGTCCAGGTCTTTGCATCGTCGGTGGAAACGTGCACTTTGCCATCGTCGGTGCCCGCCCACAACAGGCCCTTTTGCTTCGGCGATTCAGCGAGCGCGAATATCGTGCAATAGACTTCCGCGCCGGTGTTGTCGCCTGTGATCGGCCCGCCGGACCACTGTTGTTTCTGCTTGTCGTTGCGCGAGAGATCGGGCGAAACGGCCTCCCACGTGGTGCCACCATCGCGGGTGCGGAACAGCACGTTCCCCGCGTGGTACAGCGTCTTGGAATCGTGCGGTGAAATCAGAATCGGGGCGGTCCACTGGAAGCGATACGCCATCTTCGCCGGGTCGATGCCCGACGGGTTCACTTGGTTGACCGTGATGTTTCGTGCTTGTTTCGTGCGGAAATTGAAGCGTGTGAGGATGCCGCCGTACTCCCCGGCGTAGACGATGTCGGGGTCGGTTGGGTCCGCAATGCAGTGCCCGGCTTCGCCGCCGCCGACAGTCGTCCAGTCGCCGAGGCCGATGCCGCCGGGCTTCAGCGAATGGCTCGGCCCGCTCGCGCTGCCGAGATCCTGCATACAGCCCATAATGCGGTACGGCGTGCGGTTGTCGGCGCTCACGTGGTAGAACTGCGCGAGCGGCAACGGCGGTGCGTGCCACGTCTTGCCGCCATCGCTGCTGAGGTCGACGCCGCCATCGTTCGCGTTAATCATGCGGTTCGGGTTCGCCGGGTCGATCCACAAATCGTGGTGGTCGCCGTGATGCAAACCCTTCACAATTTGGAACGATTTTCCGCCATCGATACTCTTCACGAGTGGCACTTGCGGCATGTACAACACGTCGGGGTTCGTCGGGTGTACGACGATCGTCGAGTAGTACCAGGCGCGCTGGCGAATGATCCGTTCACCGTTGATGAGCGACCAATTTTCGCCGCCATCGTCGGAGCGGTACAACCCGCCCTTTTCGGCTTCAATCGAAGCATATATCCGGTTGCCGTTCGATGGCGACACGGTCACGCCGACCTTGCCCCAGATACCGGGTGGTAGGCCGTTCTTATCGCGCTTGGATTTCAACGACACCCACGTGTCACCGCCATCGCGAGATACGGAAAGATCCGAACCGGGGCCACCGCTCGTCAGTTCCCACGGCCGACGCAGTGCTTGCCAAAAACCGGCGAAGACGACCCGCGGGTTACTCGGGTCGATCGCGACATCGGATGCACCCGTCGCGTCGTTTTGGTACAGTACTTTCGCCCACGTCTGTCCGCCATTGATGGTGCGATAAATGCCGCGCTCGGCATTCGGCCCGAAGGCGTGCCCCAACACCGCCGCATACGCAATGTCGGCCTGTTTCGGGTGAACGACCATCGTGCCGATCTGGCCGATTTGCTTCCAGACGTGCTTCCAGGTTTTGCCGGCATCGGTGCTTTTGAAGATGCCCGCGCCCGGCGAAAGGTTGCCGCGAATGTTCGCTTCTCCGGTGCCCACATACACGACGTTCGGGTCACTCGGCGCGACGGCGATACTGCCGATGCTCGCGGTCGGTTGGTCGTCGAAGATCGGCTTCCATGTGATGCCCGCATCGCCGGACTTCCAGACGCCCCCGGATGCCGCAGCGGCGTAGTATGTGAGGGGGTCGCCCGGCACGCCACACGCGCGCGAAATCCGCCCACCGGCGTAAGGCCCCACCAGCCGATAGTTCAGCGCCGCGAGTTCCTTCGGCGACTTTTTCTTCTCCGGTTCATCCGCCGCACGGGTAGCAGTACACGTAATGACAATCGCACTAATCGCGATCCAGAAACGAACGGGCATGGGGTGTTCCTGCGCAGAAATATTGCACGGCAAAATCGGTTTATTTCGCCCATCTTAAACGATGATAGGCAACGTTCCAGATCGAAATCCGGGCCGAATGGGGCCGTGACCGGACGGAAGCGTCACAACCGGCGCGGCACGTGCGTTTCGTGAGGATCGCGGGTACAACTTCCTTGTTGGGGGCTTGTCACCGACTGCCTGATTCTGAAAGGTGCCCAATGAACACCCTGAGCCTATTTCCAGAGCAGGCCCTGATCTGGCCTGTTGGCTTGTCGTATTTGCCCTTGTTCATTCCGTCCGCGGTGCAGCAGTTACTCATTGATTCGATAGACGCCCAAAACTGGAGTTTGGAGTTGAAGCGTAGAGTCCAGCACTACGGCTATCGCTACGATTACAAAACCCGACGTGTTGTGTCGTCGATGTATGCAGGACCGTTGCCCAGATTCGTTGACAATCTCGTTAGGCGATTGGAATCTGTTCCCGCATTTGGTCAGATTCCAGATCAGTTGATTGTGAACGAATACCAACCCGGGCAGGGCATTTCGGCTCATGTCGATTGCGAGCCTTGTTTCAACAATCGCATTGCCTCGGTAAGTCTTGGGTCGTCCTGCGAGATGGAGTTTCGCCATCGGTACTCCGCGCTGAGATTCAAATTGACGCTGGCTGCGGGAAGTTTACTCGTCCTGGCCGACGAAGCCCGTTATGACTGGACGCATCAAATCCGACCGCGACTCCGAGACAACGGCATACTCCGCCAACGACGAACCTCGCTCACCTTCCGGAAGGTGATTTTGTTTAGCGAATCCAGCCCACGACCCACCGAACCGGGGCCGGATTGAAGTTGGAATCCGCAGAACTTGCATACGCTCCCAGGTGATGTGAAGTTGTGGTTGACGGTGATTTTGGGTAATCTCGGTTCCGGTTCACCAGTTTTTGGAAAGGCACCGATGTGTCATTTCGATGTGGAATTCTCGCCAACGAAACCTTCGTGGGCCGTGGTTTTCGGGCCTGTAAGGTCCGTTCTTATAGCCCAGGTCGGAGCGAGCAAAGCGAGCGCAGGCCTGGGTAAATTCCGAAAATAGCCCCCGTCCTGAAGGGACGGTTCAGACAGGCTCACTCTGAACGGCCCCTACAGGACCGTAGCTGTTTGCTGTTGCTTTCCCAGGCCTCCGCTCGCTTCGCGTGCTCCGACCTGGGCTGATAGAATCGCCCCTTCAGGCCGAAAGACTGGCCAACTTCACATTATCTGGCATACGCCCTCAATTTCAAAACAGTCATCCCGATGCACACGGAGTCACTTCTTCAGCATTTTGGCGAAATACGCGAACAGCGCGGCGTCGGACGTCTCGGCGTCTTTGCCTTTGAAGCCGTGGCCTGCGCCTTCGAGCGTCAGTAACTCCGCCT
>JAYSYI010000521.1:0-10452 GCA_043727665.1 Limnoglobus sp.
CGATTGCAAAGATGAATACCGATCTCCTTCGCACGTGGTTGAATCTGCCGCCGGGCGCGTGGCCGCCGGAAGATCGCACGATCTTGGCGCTCGCGAACGGCCCCGTCAACGCAGCGCACATCGAAGAACGCGCACTCGCGCAGATGGAGAAACTCCGGCCATACCAACTCGTCGACCCCGATCTGGTGACCGAAGGAATGAACCGCCTCGCGCAGGCGTTGATCGCACTCACCGACGAAGCCAATCGCCCACTCGCACCCATTGCAGCACCGCCACAAATCGATCGCGAAATTTCATTTGAAGTCGCCGAAAGCGTCGACGCACCGCCGCTGCCCACGATCGCGCCGCTCGTGCTGCCCGTGATTTACGAAGCGGAAGTCGTTCGCAAACCGAAACGCGTACCAAAGAGCGAACGCAAACCGACGAAGGTCGAACTCGTCGAACCGGACGCGCCCGAACCGACCGTCGAGATCCCCGAACCGCACATCATTCCAGCGGGCGCGGCCTACGTTCCGACGGATCGCCGGAAAGCCTACGCCGAACTCGTCGCCTTGCGCAAAGTCATACAAGCGTGGGAGAAACTGCAACCGCAGTTTGCCTCGCCATCGGAGAATCTGCAAACCTCAGCGATGGTGTTGGGATTTTTTGAATCGGTGGCGGAGTGTCGCCACGCGGTCGCGGTGCATGACAACACGGAGTGGTTCGAAGATCATGGCGGCCTGGTACTGACGATCGTGCGGAACCCGATGACGCTCAGCGTCTTTCGCATGTTCGTGCGTTCCCAACGTCGCGAACTCGCCGCCGATTGGGCGAACGCCGCCGCCGACCTGCGCGGGCGTTACCTCGGAATGCGCCAGATACTCCAGACCACAAAGCCGCGACACAAGTTCGGCACGATGCTGCGCGAGACGCAAATCTGGATGCGCGAGAACCCCGAATGGCTACTGACAACGGTCGTGCTATTCACGTTCGCCATCGCACTCGCCCGCACGATGGTGCGGTAAATCGCTATCGCACACACACGCGGTTTGGGGTAAATACTCCGTGTGAAATGGAATTCTGGCCGGAGGGATGCGGTTGACTCGCGCACATTACCTTGCGATTCTTGCAGCGTTTGCCGTGTATTGCCTACTGGCGTGCGTCGTTCCACCGATGGACGACGAGCTTTACGGCTGGTGCTGGGCGGTCACTCTGCAATGGAGCTACTACGACCACCCGCCGATGACCGCATACCTGATCTGGCTAACGACTGCCGTGTTCGGCGAGACGCTGTTCGCGGTGCGGTTGCCGGCGTGCCTCGGTAGTGCCTTCGTATTCGGGGCAATTCTGTACCTGACGCAACCGAAACGGGTCGCGTGGTGGTTGCTGTTCACGCCGATGTTCACGTTTGGCGCGGTGATCATTACACCCGACACGCCACTGCTCATCTTCTGGACCGCGTATGTTCTGTGGTTGGTAAAAACGCACGAACGGCTGAGTATGGGGCGGATTCCCGCACATTACTGGCTGATCGGCGGGGTCATCTTCGGCTGCGGCGTGCTGGGCAAGTACACGATGGGCCTCGCAGTTCCGGCGGGGTTTCTGACGTTCGCGTTTGCTGGGCAGTGGCGCAAGTGGATCGTCGGCTACGTGGCGCATGGCCTCATCGCGTTCGCTGTGGCGTCGCCGATTCTCATCTACAACATCCCGCGCGATTTCGTGCCGCTGAAGTTTCAGTGGAACCACTCGATGGGCCAAAACGAACTCAGTTTCAAGCGGTTCGGTGAGTTCATGGGCATCCAAATGCTGATCTTCGGGACGATGCCACTCGTGTTGTTTCCGTGGGTACTCATGCATTCGCGGAAATTCCTGGCGGACTCGCGACTGCGCGTTTGCTTGTGCATGTACGGCTTCCCGTTCGCGTTTTTCCTGTACAAAGCCGCACGCGGGCCACTCGAAGGCAACTGGGCGCTCGCCTGTTTCGTCGCATTTTGGCCACTCGCCGCCGTCTGGTACGAAACCGTCAAGGATCGCCGTTTCTGGCAGATCGCCGCCCCCGCCGCATTCTCATTGCCGTGGGCCGTCGTCGCGATTCTGGCCGTGCATCTCGCGTACCCGTTATCGTTCGTGCCGAGCGCGGCCGACCGGGTGACGCGGCAAACGGTGAAGTACGAAATTACGAAACAGATCCGCGATTTCCTGACGAAACAGCCCGAAAAACTGCCGTTGTACGTCGACACCTATCAGTGGACGGCACTGCTGCGATTCCAGGGGATCGACGCGAGGCAGATCGCCGGCGTGACGCGCCCGAGCCACTTCACACAGGTTCCGGAGGCGATCACCGATTCGGACATCGCCTACGTACTCTGGGAAGGCACACCGCCCGAACGCCTCACGCGCGGCTTCGCCGAACCGACGCGATTGGAGATCTTCCCGCTCAAAATCGGGAACGACATCGTGACCGCATTCTGGCTCTGGCGCTACGAAAAAATCGTAGTGAAGTAAGGAGTGATCACCAAAGCCCACGGTACTTAACGAACAAAATCGACGCAATGGCCGTTGCCGATACTGAGCCGAGCAACATAGCATTCGGCGCGTTCGCGCTCTGGACTCTTCGCGGCGAATGGATATATCGACCAACTTCCGCCTCAGAAACTGTGTTGGAGGCGTTCTCGGTTTTAACGCGGGTCATTTATGCGTGTCGTGCCCTCGATGCTGCGTGTGCCCCAGGAGGTTTGTCTGTGGCTCTCGTCGACGTAAAAGAACTGCTCGATGCTGGTGTTCACTACGGTCACCGTGCGAGTCGTTGGAATCCGAAAATGCGGCCGTATATCTACGGTAAGCGCAACCTCATTCACATCATCGATTTGCGAGAAACCGTTCGCGGTATGCTCCGCTCGTATCGCTACTTGTCCCAAGTCGTTTCGAAGGGGCAGCTCGTTCTGTTCGTCGGTACGAAACGTCAAGGCAAAGAAATCGTCGAACGCGAAGCAGCCCGTTGCGGGATGCCATACGTCAGCGAGCGCTGGCTGGGTGGAATCCTTACGAACTTCCGTACGATTCGTTCGCGGTTGAACCGCCTCAAAGAACTCGAAAACATGTGGCTCCCCGAGGGCGATAACCCCGGCAAGCACGACATGAACGCCTACATTGCGGGCAAGATGACCGAAGCCGGGAAGATGGACTTCAACCAAGCTCCCGAAACGGCACAGATCCGCAAGTACTCGAAGAAGATGGTCTCGACGCTGAGCCGCGAACTCCTCAAAATTCGCCGCAACTTGCTCGGGATCCGCGAAATGACCCGCCTGCCCGAAGTGCTGCTCATCGTCGATCCGAAGAAAGAGCACATCGCGGTGAAGGAAGCGAAGCGGATGGGCGTCACCACCGTCGCGCTGATCGACACCGACTCCGATCCGGACCCCGTCGACCTGCCCATTCCCGGCAACGACGACAGCATCCGTTCGATTGAAGTCGTGCTGCACAAGATGGCGGAAGCGATTCTGGAAGGCCGCGCGTCGTTGTCGCCGGAACAGCAAGCCAGCTTGCAGAAGCCGCGTCAGCCCGCACCGAAGCCGACCCCGCCAATGCCGACGACGCCACTCGCAACGCCCGCAGTACCCGAGGCGAACCAAACCGCCGTGTAAGGGGTCCGTTCGATGCGAAACTTCGACAGGAAAGCCCCCGGTCAATCCGGGGGTGTTTTCCTATACCATATGCATACCCTGATCGTTTTCACGCGGGGTTCACGTTAGGATGAGGACGATATGAGCACGATTAGCGCCGCCGCCGTCAACGAACTGCGCAAGCGGACCGATCTACCGATGATGGAGTGCAAAAAAGCACTCGTGGAAGCGAACGGCGACATGGACAAGGCCGTCGAAATCCTCCGCAGCCAGTTCGCCAAGGCGACGGTCAAGCGCGAGGGCAACGAGACCGCCGAAGGTCGTGTCGGGATCGTGATCGATGCCGCCACGAACGTGGCCGCGATCGTCGAACTTCGCTGCGAATCCGCACCGTCCGCGAAGAGCGATCAGTTCATCGCGCTTGCCGCCGACGTGGCCAAACACTTAATCACCAGCGATGCCACCGACGTTCCGACGCTTCTGGCACAGAAGCACGGGGCTGGCACGGTGCAAGACCGAATCAACGAAGTCGTCGGCGTGATCCGCGAAAAGATGATCGTTCATCGTTTCACGCGGCTCAGTGGTGGAGTCTTCGGCCAGTACGTCCACCACGACGGCACCGTCGGCGTGCTCTTACACTGCACCGGCACCGGTGGCACCACCGAAATCCTCCGCGATGTGTCCGCACACATTGCCGCGATGAACCCGCAATACATCGTTTCGAGCGAAGTGCCTGCGGACCTGATGGCGAAGGAACGGGCCGTCGTGATGTCGCAGATCGAGAACGAGCCGAAGAACGCCGGTAAGCCTGCGAACATCATCGAGAAGATTGCCGAAGGCAAGCTCAAGACGTGGCTCGCGGAGATCGTGTTGGCCGAACAACCGATGGCCAACGCCGCGAAGTACCCCGGCCAAACGGTCGGCCAAGTGCTGACGAAGTTGGGCCTGACGCCCGCGAAGTTCATCCGCTACAAGGTCGGGGCCGTCACCGTTTAATTCGAATACAAAAGCGTCATTCACAGCGATTTTAACCGAGGAACCGATGCCACACACGCCGAGTGCAGAGAAACGATTACGCCAGAACGACAAGCGCCGCCGCCGCAACCGCGTGGTCGCCAAAGCGATCCGCGAGAAGCGCAAGGTGCTGACGCTGAGCATGAAAGGCACCGACACCGCCCAAATCGGCGTCGATGCGAAAGTCGTCGTTCAGTCGCTGGATCGCGCCGCCGAGAAGGGCTACATCCACAAGAACAAGGCCGCCCGCCTGAAGTCGCGGCTGTCGAAGAAGCTGAAAGCCCTGGCCGCCGCACCGCCGAAAGAAGCCGCACCCGCCAAGACACCGAAGGCACCAAAAGCCACGAAGTCGTAACAGCACACGATCCGAATTCGCGACAGACCCCCTCCAAACGAGGGGGTCTTGTCGTTTGTGTCTGTACTTGCTTTCCCGTTCGTGGTATAAATTTGTGATCTGAACTGGAGTGCCAAACATGGCCCTGAAGTCGACGAATCCGGACATATTATTCTACGAGCAAGCGGCGCGCAAATACTGCGAATCGCTACCGTTAGAGCATTTCATGCAGTCGACGTTTCAAACGACCCAGTGCAAAATCACACTCGAAAGCTTCGACTTGATCTGCGCCGTTCGTCCCGAGATTCACATTTTCAGCGAACTGCTCGTACAGTACGGCCCGATTTCGAATCTTTTGCGCGTCGTGCCCGACAACATGGTCATCATTTACGAAGGCGAAATCGAAGCGACCGGCAGTTACAACATGCACAACGACGAGAAATCGAAGCCGTTTCTGATGATCGAATACGTCTCGGAATCGAACAAGCGCAAAGACTACGTCGACAACATTGTGCGTTACGAGCGTGACTTGCACGTGCCGTATTACCTGCTGTTCGAGCCGGAAAATCAGATACTCTCCTTGTTTCAAATGAAAGCGAGGAAGAAATACGTGGCGGTGAAAGCGAACGCCGAGGAGCGCTTCGCGATACCGGAACTCGAACTGGAAGTCGGCATACACGATAGCTGGGTGCGCTACTGGTTTCGCGGCGAACTCCAGGCGTTGCCCGTCGAATTATCCGAAGAACTCGTGACGACGAAAGCGGCATTACGAGCGAGTGAAAAATTGCTTGTGCAATCCGAACGACGACTGGGACAATCCATGCGCCGTACGGATCGCGTGGAAATTCAACTGGATCAGGAGCGATTAGAACGAGGTCAGACGGAAAGAAAGTTGGATCAGGAGCGATTGGATCGCGCTCAAGCCGAAGTGAATGCGGTCGAAGAGCGACGCCTGCGCGTCGATGCGGAACGACAGAACACGTCGATTGCGTCCGAGATGGCAAAGCTACATGCGGAGATCGAACGGCTTCGCAATCCGGCGAAGAACGGTTAATTTGCCGTCCGGTCGGTTCGTTCCTATCTTAGCAAAACGAAATTCCGAACTGCATCGACATCCTTCCCGCATGTCGAGGGGGACAATCTGTGTCCGTTGAGAAAAAATCCGAACTGCCCCGCCCGTTCGACGCGAACATGGTCGAACACCTCGTCGGGCTGATGGCCAAACACGACCTCAGTGAAATCGACTTGCACGAAGGCGAGCATCGCATCCGCCTCCGGCGCGGCGCACTGTCCACGCCGACGGTTGCACCCGTCGCAGTGGCACCGCCACCAGTGGCGGCCCCAGTTCATGTGGCTGTTGCACCAGCCGTGGCTACTGCCACTGCGAGCAAGTTGCACGAAATCAAGTCGCCGATGGTCGGCACGTATTACGCGAAGCCGGCACCCGATAAAGACGACTACGTCAAGATCGGCAGCAAGGTGAAGGCGGAAACGATCGTTTGCAAGCTCGAAGCGATGAAGTTGTACAACGACATGCCCGCCGATTGTGTGGGCACCATCGCCGAGATCTGCGTGAAGAACGGCGTACCGGTCGACTTCGACACGGTGCTGTTCCGCGTCGAACTCGGTTAAACGCGCGCTGCCCGTCGGCCGCGTTTCGCACTCCGTATTCCGCATTTGGTGAAGCATGTTTCAACGGATTCTGGTCGCCAATCGCGGGGAGATCGCCCTGCGGGTGATCCGCGCCTGTCGCGATCTCGGTATCGAAGTCGCCGTGGTTTACAGCACCGCCGACAAAGAAGCGCCGTACCTGAAACTCGCCGATCAGGCGATCTGCATTGGCCCTGGCCCCGCCACCGAAAGCTATCTCAAGATCGATCGCATCATCGCGGCCGCCGAGATTGCTAACGCGCAGGCGATCCACCCCGGCTACGGCTTCCTCAGCGAGAACTCGAAGTTCGCGCAGATTTGCCGCGAGTGCAAGATCGAGTTCATCGGCCCACCCGCAGAAGCGATGGATGCCGTTGGCAACAAGGACAAGGCGAAACAGCTTGCCAAGAAGGCCAAAGTCCCGACCGTGCCCGGCAGCGATGGTTTGCTGACGAGCGAAGAAGAGGCACTGAAGTTCGCGCACCTCGTCGGCTACCCCGTGCTGATTAAAGCCTCAGCGGGCGGCGGTGGGCGCGGAATGCGCGTCGCCCGTAACGACATTACGCTCCTCAGTGGCATGGCGTCTGCGAAGCAAGAAGCCGAGTCCGCGTTCAAGGATGGCTCGATCCTCCTCGAGAAGTATCTCGATCAACCACGGCACATCGAAGTCCAGATTCTCGGCGACAAGTTCGGCAACGTCGTCCACCTTTACGAACGCGATTGTTCGCTGCAACGACGGCACCAGAAACTCGTCGAGGAAAGCCCCGCCCCAAACCTGCCGGAGAAGGTTCGCGATAACATCTGCGAGGCGGCGGTGCGGCTCGCGAAGGCGGCGGGTTACTACTCGGCGGGCACGTGCGAGTTCCTACTGGACAAGGAAAATAACTTCTACTTCATCGAGGTCAACGCCCGCATTCAGGTCGAACACCCGGTGACGGAACTCGTCACGGGGATCGACCTGATTCGCGAACAAATCCGCATTGCGGCAGGGGAAAAGTTGCGATTCCGCCAGCGCGATATCAAGGTCAACGGCTCGGCGATCGAGTGTCGGATCAATGCCGAAGACCCCGCGAAAGACTTCCGCCCGAGTGCGGGCACGATCACGAAATGGCAACCGCCCGGTGGCCCCGGCATCCGCCTCGACACCCACGTCGTCACCGGTTACCGCGTACCGCCGAACTACGACAGCATGGTCGCGAAGCTGATCGTCCACCAGCCGACCCGCGTCGAAGCGATCGCCGTCATGCGTCGCGCCCTCCGCGAGTTCACCGTGGAAGGCATCCAGACGACGATCCCGATCCATCAGGAGATCATGAAGACGGCCGAGTTCATCAACGGCAAAGTCGACACGACATTCATCGAACGATCGTTCCTCGCGGGAAAGTGACCGTTTCATTCGGAGATAGGCAGAACTTCTGGTGAAATTGGAGACGAAACCGGTTCTGTCTAATATTTAGTTCTCCGGCAGGAGGCGACTGAATGCTCGATGTATCCTCGACCCACCCTTTCGAAGTCTGCGCCGCGTTCGCCGTACGGTTCATCCGCCACCTGGCGAACGGCGACCTGACTGCCGCAGAATCGCTTGTCGATGTGAACGACACCGGCGGTCCGTTCGCCGAGTCGTTCGTGGCCCCAGAACCGGGTCCGGACGGGTTCAGCTACGCCCACCCGGATCGGATACCGAGTTGGTCGATGTCTGTGCTCCAGGCCGATGAGTTGGGGCTGAGGCTGGACTTCGAGGTGCCGTTCGCGGAGGCAGAGTATGAGGGGCGGTCGCTGTCTGCTCGGTTCGAGTTGCGGCGGGTAGGCGACATGCTGGAGGTGCGGCTGACCGGCGCGGTGCCGAACTAGGTTCCACCGCAGGTTTCTGGCTGTTGAGCTCAATCGTTTGGCCACATAGGTGCATCCGATGCCGGAGGTTGCCGCAAACTGCCTGTTCCGGTTAACGGCGAAGGTGCGACCTGGCCCAGGCTGCGACATGCCGCCTCACCTGCTTGGGGCGTATGTCTATTGCATCGTGGCCCACCCGGATCACCTTGGGGCCTTACGGCTGGCCGTAGAGAAGCTCAGCGGTCTGGGCCATATCTTCGAGGACTTGATGGACGGCAAAGTTCACTAACTCGACCCATTCAAGTGGGACAAGTATGTTTCCGCGTCGTGGCCGGAGTTGCCCAACTACTTCCCACCACAGGCCGATATGCAGCAGTTCGTCAACACCGGCGGGGTGTTCTTCGGACCGTTTTGCGGGTGGGAGTCAGAGTAGCCAAACGCCCCTCGTCTCAGTTTGATCAGTCATTCGTTCAGGGCCACAACTCTGAGTTGGGTCGTACGGCAAAAAGAGGGACAGTCACACGGGAAAGGGCCAAGAGCAAATCGCTCGGGATGTGCTTCCCGTCCCGTCGGGCAAGCCGCCACTTTCCTGCGAGTTGGCCTTCCCGGCGCGTTTGGAAATCCGTTAGCATCGCACTTCACGCGATCCACGGATGGATGAGATGCACTGGCTGCTGATCGGTTACATGTTCTTGTTCATCGACCGACCGTTCGAGGTCTGGCCGATTCTCGGCGATATGCGCTTCGAGCGCATCTACATGCTCGGCACCATCACCGCGTGGTTCCTTTGCCCGAACAAACGCTGGATTAGTAACTCGCAACACCTCGCGTATGCGGCTTTTGCGTTTGCTGTTCTCGCGTGTTGGGCAATCAGCCCGTGGTCCGAACGCAGTCAGCCGCTCATCGAAGATTACTTCAAAGTCCTCGTTTTCTACGTACTACTCGTGACGACAGTCCACGACGAAAAGGGCTTGAAGCGGATGGTCGTCGGCTTCGTGTCGGTGATGGGGCTGTACCTCATGCATTCGTTCCGCGAGTACATCGGCGGGCGGCACACGTACCGCATGGGCATTTCGCGAATGATCGGCGTCGATAGCACGCTCGGCGACCCGAACAGCTTCGGCGCGAGTATCGTTTTTGCGTTGCCGTTCATTGTGGCACTCTGGCGAACGGGCATCGGCGGGCGTTGGGGCAAGCTGTTGCTCGTCGGGTACTTTGCCATGTCGACGACGGCGATCCTGCTCACGGGGTCGCGTTCGTCGTTGTTGGGGCTGCTGTTCTGGGTGGTGCTCGTTGCGTTCCAGATCCGTCGCGGCTGGCTGTGGATTATCTTACTTGCGGCATTATCGCCGATCGCGTTTGCGGCGCTTCCCGAATCGTTGCAGACGCGGTTCGAGACGATTATCGATTCCGACGTCGGGCCGGAAAATGCGAAAGAGTCCGGCGAAGGCCGCATCCTGGGGCTAATGACGGGCCTCGATTTGTGGGCGTCGAACCCGCTCACCGGCGTCGGCCCCGGTGCCTGGCGACCCGCCACCAAGAGCCAAGTCGAATCGCACAACCTCTACGGCCAACTCCTCGGCGAACTTGGCACGATGGGTGCCGTCACCTTCGGCAGCATCGTCTTTTCGTTCTGGAAAAACACTCGCCGAATCGCCCGCATCCGCCGCGCCTACGGCGACGAAGCCACGGGGTTCCCGTTCCAAGTCGCATCCGCCGTCGGCACCGGCGTCGTGCTGCTGCTGTTCATGGGCAACTTCGGGCACAACCTCTTCCGCTTCACCTGGCTCTGGTACGGCGGCTTCCTGATCGTCGCCGCCCACTGCATCAAAATCTGGGTGCAAACCGCCGAATACGACGCGATGATTGAGGATGAGGCGGCGGATTTCGTTTAGCCGCGCCGCGAAGGCTTTGCGTAGCGAACCGCGGGGTTTGAACTCGCGGGAAATTCATATTGTCGTTCGGCACATCCAGCCCGCGCTTCGCTCCGAAGACTACGCGGCGCGGCTAAACGGAGACAGA
>JAYSYI010000522.1:0-3449 GCA_043727665.1 Limnoglobus sp.
CTTCAAACGTCTCGCCACATTTCTGTACGGCCATCATTGTCGAAATTCCGCCAGCGACGAACACGACGCCAGAAAGCGCGTAACCGTAGACCGACGACTGAAGAGCCACCGCTGTGACGATAAGTCCGATCAGCCCCAGCCCGCATACAATACTTGTGAATGCAATCTGCCCAGGGTTGGTGCTGGTGTAAAACAGCAACGGCTTCCCGAGTGGATCTTTGCTCTTCGTGCGTTTCTTTGCCACGCGATCACTCCGAATCCAGTTGAATGATTATTTCGGGCCGCATAATGACTCCAGGCACTACCCACCCCCCCAACCGTGGACTCATTCCCGAATTTCGGAACCAACCTATCCCAGCAACGACTTACGTCCGATTTCGACGGTAGGAATCGTCGCCAGAACCAAAGTTTCGGAGGTCCACAGGATTTGTAGCTGGCCTCTGTGAGGCCGGTGAGGCAACCGGGGTTAGCGATTAACCCTTTGCGATCATGAACTTTAGCAAGTCCACGCAGCGGTTGCTGTAGCCCCATTCGTTGTCGTACCAGCTGATCAACTTGAAGAATTTGCTATTCAACTCGATGCCACTACCCGCATCGAAGATACTGCTGTGGTTGTCGTGGATGAAGTCGCTGCTCACGACTTCGTCGGTCGTGTAGGCGAGGATGCCCTTCATGTACGTTTCGCTCGCACGCTTCATCGCTTCGCAAATTTCCTTATAGCTCGTCGCCTTCACAGTTTTCACAGTGAGGTCGACCACCGAAACGGTCGGCGTCGGTACGCGGAACGCCATTCCGGTGAGCTTGCCCTTGAGTTCGGGCAGCACCAGCGCGACGGCGCGTGCGGCACCGGTTGCGCTCGGGATGATATTGATTGCGGCGCTACGGCCACCTTTCCAGTCCTTCTTGCTCGGCGCGTCGACCGTTTTTTGCGTTGCAGTGTAGCTGTGGACCGTCGTCATCAGACCTTCGTCGATGCCGAAGCCTTCCTTCAAAAGCACGTGAACGACCGGCGCAAGGCAGTTCGTCGTGCAACTGGCGTTGCTGATGATGTGGTGCGTTTTCGGGTCGTATTTTTCGTTGTTGACGCCCATCACGATGGTCAAGTCTTCGCCCTTGGCGGGCGCGGAGATGATGACTTTCTTCGCCCCGGCGGTGATGTGCCCTTGTGCCTTGTCGGCATCGGTGAACAGCCCCGTCGATTCGATGACGTAATCGACGCCGAGTTTGCCCCACGGGATCGCGGTCGGGCCTTCCTTCACGGCCAGACACTGGATGCGGTGCCCGTTGACGACGAGAACATCGTCTTCGGCGAGGGATGGCGACGATTTTTCGCTGTGGACGGAGCCGTTGAATTTCCCTTGCGTGGAATCGTACTTTACCAGGTAAGCGAGGTTGTCTGCGGGGACGAGATCGTTGACGGCCACGATGTCGATGTCTTTACCGAGGAGGCCTTGTTCGACGAGCGCCCGGAACACTAATCGGCCGATGCGACCGAACCCGTTGATACCGACTTTCACTGCCATGGACGTTCGTCTCCGCAATGGGGTAGCCCGCAGTCTTAGCTGGAGCTTTGCAAAAAGTAACTTTCGCAACTAATTTATGGATGCGCGCAGCGGTTGACAGTAGTGCGACGGGACGAGTTTGACTTGCGAATCAATCGGCTTTCGACGAACTTTGGTTCGTGTCCGTGTCGGCAGGCTGGGGTCCAGAATTCGCTTTTTTGCTCTCGCCGGCTTTCGGATTGCTGTTTTTCGCCTCGGAACAACCGAACGAACCGATTGCGATCAAAATGATAAGGACGATTTGATACATGGCAGTTTCCGTTCGTAGTAGAGGTACCGATCAATCGAAATTGACGATGTCGCCATCGGATGCGCCGCACATTGGTACGTAAATCGTGCTGAAATCCAGATCGCCCGCAAGCGAGCGGACTGATCCATCCATGAATGCAGCATTGTATCGGCCACCGGTGTGAAGGCTTCCGGGACGCCCGCTACCCAAACCGCGACCGGCCGCTGTTTTGAGGCAATTGACATTCGGCGATGGGCACGAACGAAAGTT
This sequence comes from Limnoglobus sp., assembly GCA_043727665.1. Classification (GTDB taxonomy): domain Bacteria; phylum Planctomycetota; class Planctomycetia; order Gemmatales; family Gemmataceae; genus Limnoglobus. The sequence continues at coordinate 2,062 of JAYSYI010000522.1, forward strand.
GCTCGTGAAGAACGAGTGCCCGATGGGATTGATAGTCCAGCCCTCGTTTGCGGTACCGACAAACGTCAGGCCACCGGCAGTTTCGGCCCAACCGAGTGTGTTGCTCATACCGTCGGTGATACCGGCAATGGCCATGCCTCGCCCAGAACCGCCGTTGTAACGGAAAGGCCCACCGTATTGGGTTTCGGGGCTAGCCGGGTGAGGACTGAAACCAATGTTCAGCGCGTAATTGTTTTTGCCGGTCGACGTGATTGCGATTGTGCCACCGGTAAGCGAGTCGGTCGTCGTGCTCAACGTCGGCGGAGCGACACCGACCGACGCCCAGACACCTGTGCTCGGGAAGTCGATCCCCCGCAAGCCCCAGGCGCGGAGTCGTGGCATGTTCACGGCGGATTCCGGCGAAACTGCCGATGGGCAAAGGAACGTCTTAATGTTGCCTTCATCGGCAAATACAGTGGCCGTTGCGGGGCCATACCCGCGAAGTACGGGTTGCAAGTTCGAACACCAGAACGACCCCGACCCCTTTTGCGTTGGCTCCCAGATTCGGAATCGCGCGTCTTGCTCCAAGTACGGCAGAATCAACACGTCCGACGTCATACCGCGATTGTTCATACTCGGCGGCAGTAAACTGAAACTCGATTCGTAACTCATCACGCCTAAGCCGATTTGCTTAAGGTTATTAAAGCAGGTCGTTCGCGCTGCCGCTTCGCGCACTTTTTGCACCGCAGGAAGCAGCAAGCCGATGAGAATGGCAATGATCGCAATCACCACCAGCAACTCGATAAGGGTGAAACCGAGTCGAAAGCGAGTTTGAAATGAACTTGTGCGAACGGCCATAACGCACCTCACTCTTGGGAACGATCTCCTAGCAGGGTTTTAATACAATAATAAAAACAAGATCGTTATTCAACCTGGTATCTCAAAAATTGAATTTACCGCAAACTCAACCCGGGTCGTATCGACTTGCGAAACGCATTTGACCCTGACACGAAGACCGATTACACTCTGTGTATCCCATCACCCCCTTCCCAACTGGGGAGTCTGCTCGATGATGCACTTGCCGCTGCCGTGTTCAGGCCCAGATCGCCGCGATTTCCTCAAATTTGGCTCGGTCGCGCTCGCATCGGCGGGGCTTTCCGGTGTGAACTCGTACCGCGCAGACGCCAATACCGACGACACGAGTTCGAACGCACCGGCAGTGATTTTCGTCTGGTTGCCGGGCGGGCCACCCCACCAAGATACCTTCGACATGAAGCCGGACGCACCGGCAGAGTTTCGCGGGGCGTTCAAACCGATCCCCACGAACGTGACGGGGATTCAGATCTGCGAACACTTGCCGCAACTCGCGAAAAATGCTGACAAATATGCGATTATCCGCTCGATTGCGC
>JAYSYI010000523.1:0-3443 GCA_043727665.1 Limnoglobus sp.
ATCCGCAAGCCGAGTTCGTTGACGACCTGATCGACGCTATCGACGCGGCGATTTCGCCATTCGAGAAACGCTACCAACGTCAGCACACCGAAGAACGCAATCACACCGGTCGCGGCACTCAACATCACTTTCTGCTTGACGTTGTAGTTCATGACGATGGCAGGTTCTTCACGAATTTTGACGCGACTTTCGGTGTTCTTCGATAACAAGTTGAGTTCGAGAATTTGCTTGGCGATGCTCGCGAGTTGCTCTTTTAGGGGCTTGAGGTCTTCCGCCGTTCGTGCAGCCTTCGAACCGTACTTCGTGACCATCGTCAGACGATCTTCTTCTTCTTTGAGTGCGACCCGTTTGATTTTCAGCGAATCTTCCGAGAACGTTAATTCTCGTGCGGCGATTGCCGATTCCTTTTCTTCCGTGGCGATGGTCTCCGAGCGATACCGCTTCTCGATTTCACCGCGCTTCTCGGTTTTCGACTCGGTAGCGGCTAACTGAAGCTTCTTGATCGACTCTTCGTAGCGTTTGAGCGACGGATGATTTGCGTCGTTGAGACGCCGTTTCGCTTCATCGTAGTTTTTACGCTCGTTGCTCAAATCGGCTAACATAGCTCGATAACTGACATCTTTCGAAAGCTCCGTATCGAGAAGCTCATCCGACAGCGGTTTGGATTTCACTTTCTCGATGGCATCGGCCGCGGATCGCATCCGACTCTTGTATTCGTTGACTTTGTTTTCCAGACTGCTGATCTCGGCATGTAATGCACCGACGCGGGTCGTTAAAAGCGACATGAGCGGCCCGATCGATGGCAAATCCGTAGGCACACCATTCAGGCTTTGCGTGTCGAGGATGCCCTCATCCGTTTCGATTTGCTTCCTCAAAAGCTCTTTCATCGATTTCAGTTCATCGAGCTTGTCTTTGCGACCCTGCTGAAGCCCTGACATCGATTCGTTCCTATACTCTTTAACGAGCGACTCCAAGATAATCTTGAGTTGATCGGGATTATCGCCGTTCATGCCAATCGACATCAAGTCTGGCGTCGGCCAACGCAATATGATGAGGTCTTGGATCGATTTGACGGGATCTTCCGATTGCGCGATCATCGGAAAATTGGCCACATCCGAGTTCGCAACGACCCGTTTGATAATCATCCGCGTGACGACAATCTGTTCTTGGTTCTTCTTGAAGTTGTCGAAGTTCTCTTCGTAGCTGCCTTGACCACTGTTGACGCTCGCACGCAGCGGCAAGATTTCGACGACGGCTTTCACTTGGTGTTTGCCAGTCGGCGACGAAATCCAAAGTGCCGCCGCCCCAGCAAGTGCCACGAGTAAGCCGAGGAAACTCGCGAGTACCCAACGCCGTTTGAGTGCGTTGAGCAGACCCATGAGCGTGGGAACCGTCCGCGCAGGTGGTGGGATCGCCGTGCCTAGAGACGGAGCACTGTAAGGGCCTGTCGGTACACTGTAAACCGGTGGAGCGTATGGTGCGAGCGGGTTACCTGAGTTCATGTCGTATTCTTGAGGACGGCGCATTCTGTAAACTCCCAGCAGACCGTACGAGGATTCCAAACATTCCGTGACGGGCAGCGGGTATCCACAGGAGTCGACGAACCAGTGCGAATCGGTCGTAATGACTTTGCAGATAATTCCGTCACCGCATCTTCTATGCCGCACGAAACGATACGGGTAACGCAGACGAAAACCATCGTCGCGGTTCCGAAGCGAAAATCTAGTTCACCGTATTGCCCTTGGTAAACGATTCTCGGAAAGTTTTTACTACAGTCCGCGTTTTCATACCGCGACTTTGACTTTAACCCAGTTTGTCAACTTTACGAAGCAGTTGTAAACGGGTGCGCACGTTAGGCATAGTTTACGAAATATAGCCAGTTATTCGGATCGTCTCGTAATTCCTACTGAATGAGTCGTGGCAGTATTTTAGTTAAATCTGATGGTACTGACAGAGTTGAAAAGTTTCATTGTATCGGTTGGCCGGAAATGACGATGAAATAGGCTAGTTGGGTTCGATAGCGTCGAGGCGGTATCGCTGCGGCAGAACCTGGCAAATTTTCTCGCTTTCGTCACGGTTTAGGAGGAACGGGAATGTTCCGCGCCCGCATCGCGACTCGTTTGTTGTTCGCCGCTCTCGGGGTCGCCATTGGATTGGCTGGCGTCGGATGCCATTCGGGTCAAACGTACGTTGAGCCGATTCCCGATCTTCAGTTGCCCAAAGAACTGAACAAGGTTTCGCTGCCGACTTACACCGTCGAATCGCCAGATATCCTGTTAATCGATGCCATCCGAGTCATTCCACTGCCGCCTTACCGCGTACAGCCGTTGGATGTCTTGTTTTTGAATAGCCCAAATGCCTTGCCAGACGATCCCATTAAAGGGCTTTATCCCGTCGAGCCGGACGGTACAGTCAATTTAGGAATCGCCTACGGTGGGACGTTTAAGGTGGTCGATTTAACGACACCGGAAATTGAAAAACGCCTCACAACACACTTGCTGAAATCCGTCAAGGACATTTCGGTTTCGGTCTCGCTTGCGCAATCGCGTGGCGGGCAGCAAATCTCCGGTCAGCACCTCGTGCGGCCCGATGGGACTGTTGGCATGGGAATCTACGGTAGCGTGTACGTGGCGGGTATGAGCCTTCTCCAAGCGAAAGCGGCGATCGAACAGCACCTGTCGCGTTACCTGTTCAAGCCGGAAATCAGCATTGATGTCTTCGCGTTTAATAGCAAGTGGTACTACGTCATCACGGACTTCGCCGGTAGTGGCGAGCAAGTGGCGCGGTTACCCTGTACCGGGAACGAGATGGTGCTCGATGCCATCGCACAGATTGGCGGCCTCTCGGCCGTCTCTTCGAAAAAGATCTGGATCGCTCGTCCCGCACCCGCCGGTACGCAAGACCAGATTCTGCCCGTCGATTGGAAAGGCATCACACGCCGCGGCCAAACGCGGACAAACTATCAGGTGCTCCCCGGCGACCGCGTGTTCGTGATGTCGCAACCGCTCACGAAGTTCGACACCTACTTCGGACGCGTGTTAGCACCTGCCGAACGTGCCTTTGGGTTCACGCTCCTCGGGGCCTCGACCATCCAGACTGTGAACGGCCAGAACTTCGGCACCGGCACGGGAACCGGACGATAGTCTGACGGTAGTAACGAAGATAACCTCCGCAACAACGCGTTTGCGGCAATATCGACGGCGGGCGACTCCACCAGGGGTTGCCCGCCGTCGATTCATTTCCATAGTCGCAGTCACACGGCCAGGAATGGTCCAGTTGACGGGCACGGTGTTTGCGTTAGCTTGAATGAGTTCCGCGAACATCGGCGCATCGAACACGAAGGAGCATCATTATGCGACCCACAGGCATCTATTCATTCGCACTGGTGGCGCTATTCGGTTTGTCCTCATTGCAAATTGCGAACGCACAGCCACAACCCGGCG
>JAYSYI010000524.1:0-10335 GCA_043727665.1 Limnoglobus sp.
GATTATGATAGTATCAAGATCTTATTCGATTCGCTTTCACTTGGATTTCCCACCCCGTCCGGCTAGCCGCAAGGCCCCTAGCGGGGGTTTTTATTGCCAATATTCATGTGTAGATGATCTGAAAACGCAGGCGGTTGCTGCACGATCTTACGCTGGCGAACGGCACAGCGTAAGCATGTCGCTCGCCGGGTTTTCGAGTATGAACAGGGTCAGGGTTTGCATCGTGCCACTTTAATGCACGCCAGGTTGGATCGGAGATCCCCTTGTGTTAGATGAAGATGTGCTTTCCGCGACAGGCGCGCGGCGACCGATACAAATGCGTTACACGGCTACTCGCCGGGAGTACCATTGACTGAAAGATTCACCATGGAACCGTTCACGTTCTTCTGGAAAAGTCCGCTGAGCCAGTGGCAGCGTGCACCGTTCGTCATCGGTGGCGTCACGTTCACGCACGCCGAGCAGTTCATGATGTACGCCAAGGCGTTGCTGTTCGGCGACCGCGTTGCGGCCGAATCGATCCTCCGTGCCACGACGCCCCGCGAGCAGCAAGCCATTGGTCGGACGGTTCAGAACTTCGACGAAACCGTTTGGGCTTTGTTTCGCGAGGGAGTCGTTTATCAGGCCAACTACGCCCGGTTCTCGCAGAACCCGGAGCAGCTGGCGTTGTTGTTCGCCACACGCGGCACAACCTTGGTCGAGGCATCGCCGCACGATTTGGTATGGGGAATCGGACTGGCCGCAGACGACCCGCGTGCTTCGGATCGAACGCAGTGGCGCGGTCTCAACTTACTCGGTCAAGCACTGACTCAGGTACGCGAGGTACTGTTGTGGGAGGCTGATTCTGCACCGACCTCATAGAGTCCAGCCACATAAGAAAAACAATTGGCGAGAGGCTACTTCTGTACCAGCAGACGTGATTTTCGTGTCGTTCCTCACCTCGAGTTCCCACCGTTCGCTTGTCACTCGACTTCGCTTCCGTATAGCTTCACATCCCGACAGGTTCCCGGTGGCCGTTGTGCCATCGGGATGAAAAGGGAAGCCGGTGCGAATCCGGCGCAGGGCCGCTGCTGTAATCGGCGAGCGGTTCGGAGAAATGCCACTGCGTAAGCGGGAAGGCCATCCGAATCGCGCTCGTAGCCGAAAAGCCAGAAGACCTGCCTGTCGTGGCGTTGGTTCGGGGCCTCGGACTCAGGCTACCGGTCAGGCATGTTCCCGTCCGCTTCGTGCGCATGGGGCCTGCCGCTGCCGGGTCGTCGACGCCCCAATTCTTGCCCGGCACCGGCAGAAAGGTTCTCTCGTGTCTCGCTTCTCGAAGCCCCGTCGCGCGTTTACTCTCATCGAGCTGCTCGTCGTGATTGCGATCATCGCAATTCTCATCGGCCTGCTCCTCCCCGCTGTGCAAAAGGTGCGCGAAGCCGCCGCCCGTGCCCAGGGGCAAAACAACCTCAAACAGCTCACGCTCGCCGCGATGAACTACGAGTCGGCATTCCAGAAGTTGCCGCCACACACCGACACGAAAGTGTTTTACCCGAACGGCCGATACTGGTTCGGCAGCACCGTTAGCAACACGAGTTCCCCGTACAACATCATCTCGACCGACCCGCAGAATGGCGTGCTGACAACGTATTACGAGAACAACACGAAGGTGACGACCTGCCCGAAGTTCGACACCTACCCGATTACGAAAGTGTATAACGGCCTCACCGCCGGGTATGCCTACAACCGGCACGTGGCCGACAAGCGGATACTCATTTTTGCCACGACGCAAACCTTCATGTTTACGGAAACCGTGTTGCTGAAAGCCAGCGGAGCGCTCGAGGAGCCGTTCGGCGGCTACTTTGGTTCACCGCACCTCGACGTGCCACCGGGGCCATACACGACGCCGGGCACGACCTATGCCTACTCGCCGTATGCGGTCACCGCGACGCACTTCCGTTATGCGGGCCGAGTCGCCAACGTCGCGTTCGTCGATGGCCACGTCGAAACGCGAACGCCGGTCGATAAACTTTCCGTTTCGCCGTTCGATCAAAGAGTGTGGAATGAAGCAAAGGTGAAGTATCAACTCGGCTTCCTCGCCGACACGACCTTCCCCTACTCCGGCGACTGAGCCAGCCCCGCGTGGCACTCGAACCCGAGTGCCACGCGGATTTCCATTTAAAGTGACGTCGAGGTAGCATTTAAGCTGTTGTAATCTTCAACGAGAAGTTCCGGGGTGCGTCAACCAAGGGCAAACCAAGGATGCCGCCCTAACGAACATCCTCGATGCAATTCGGGCATATCTCAAAGTTCGAGCGAAACGGGGATCGCCGTTGAAGTAATCCGCGATTTTGCGAACGGTACGTAATGCAACCCGATCACTCGCTGGCCTTAACACCGTTCTTCACTTCAGCGTTTGTTGCGAGTGAAAATTGCTCGGCGTACCACATTGCTAGCCATTCACCCCATGAATTTGACGTCGGCAACAACGACAGCAACCGCTCGGCGTGTCGCGGATCTTTGACTGCTGCCAATTCAGCGAGTAACGCTTTACTGATATTGCCAAATCTCTTCTCGCCACGACGTACTGAGCGGCCGATCAATCGTGCGGCTTGAACCTCGGGTGCTCTCGCGGTGGGTAGCCCTTGGAAACGTTTTGGCCGCCCTTCAAGCACTGACGATGCATACTTGGTCTTACGAGTCGCTTCCGTTTTCTGTGGGAACCATAGTAGTTGACCGCAACTGGGACATGGAGCATCCGGGGTTAAGCAAGATGGCTCGATGCGACATCGATGGCCGCAAACGGCACACCGATTTGGCTCACCTTCCGGTGTTCGCGAAGAGATTATCATGTTGTCCACAATTCTGATCTGCGACGGTCTTGACGACGCGATTCGGCCAGGAATTCGGAAATAAGATGTACAACGAGACACGCCCACACCGGATCGGTGTGGGCGTGAGTTTAATTAGCGTGTGTTTGCAGGTTAGTACCGACCGCCGCCACCACTGCCACCGCGGCCACCACCACCACCGCCATAACCGCCGCCGCCGCTACCGCCACGGCTGCCACCACCACCGCCGCCACCATAACCGCCACCACCGCCGCCGCCCCCACCCGTGCGGGGACGCTCTTCGCGTGGCTTGGCTTCGTTCACGGTCAGACGACGACCTTGAAATTCTGCACCATTGAGGCCTTCAATGGCTTGCTCGCCGCCATCGGTCATTTCGACGAAGGCGAAGCCGCGGCTCCGACCCGTTTCGCGGTCCGTCACCAGTTGCGCCTTCGCCACGGTGCCGTATTGCGAGAATGCCTGAACGAGATCTTCCGACGTGGTACCGAACGGGAGATTCCCGACGTACAGATTCGAAACCGCCATAACAGTCCCCTCACGCTGAGACAGGTTATCCTGCCCAGCACTCCATGAATGCGAAACACGAACGACCGCGAATTGGGTCGTCCGAGGATAGTGGCAAGATTTCGCCTGCCCTATCACACACCGAACGGTAATAGTCCCATCCAGATAAACGGGATTGTACGCGACACAACCAGTAAAACGAGACGCATTTCAACAATATTTCAAAATCGTTCGAAGTTTTCGCTTTCAGTCACCGTCACTTCACCACCCGGCCGGTACGTAACCGACGCGTTTCGCCAGGCCAATTCCGGCCATTTACCGTAGCTCGCCGCAGCCAGAATCGCGTCGCCAATCGAGCTGGTCGCGAGTGCCCGCAGTCCCACGTACGACGTCGTCAGTCGCGGATTGATTTCGATGGCGACATCGCCAGAACCGCTTTTAGCGTAGCCCAAAATCAGATCGACGCCGACGTAGCCATGCAAGCCCGGCACGCAATTCACGGCGCGCACCGCGAGCGATTCTGCACGCCTGGCCAGTGGTGCGGGCAGCGGCATTGTCCCACCGAGATACTTCAGACGGCCATCATCGGACATCACCTGGAAACTCGACATCAGGGGAATGATTTTCGCTTCGCAAATAATTAGCGAAATACTTGCAGAAAGTCCGGCGACGTGTGGTTGCGCGAGCATTTCCCACGGTTCCGCCGCCGCGCTTTCGTAATCCGCACTGCATTTCGCAAGGTAAGTCGCCGTCGAACCCGCACCAAAACGGGGCTTAAAGACCGCCGGGAAGCGATCGCGTGGCCAGTCCGCAAGCCCGCACGTTGGTGGCGTCGGAATGCCGTGCGTTTGCCAATTTTGGTACAGTGCGAGTTTGTCCGCACACAGCATAACCCCGCGATGCGTCGAACCGAGGTTGCACGTCGATGTGCGTTCCGCAATCGATGTGAGTCTGGCCAGTATGCCATCGAACTCCGGTGCGATAATCAGAGTGAAATCGGCGGTTTCGCACTCGTTTTCAAATGTCGCATCGTCTCCGCCCTTGAAGAACGCGACTTCGTTAGCCGCGTTCGTGCGAAAGTCCGCCGCAATCGCATCGCGCATCGCAAGTCCTTCGCGATACAGCGGATCGTGGCCGTTTCCCGTGGCGGTGAGATGCTCGTAGAGGAAGATTCGCATTACGATTTCACTGTACTCATCGCGAGTGCCAACAAGTTTGCAGTAGCGGCAGCAGGGCCGTTTTTGGAGCCGAAAATTGCGGTGCCTGCGACGAAAACGTTCGCCCCGGCTGCCGATGCGACTGCGATGGTGTGTGCGTCGATGCCACCATCGACTTCGATCTCGCACTTCGGGTTTTGTTCGTTAATCCAGCGACGCAACTGGCGGATGCGAGCGGTGCTTTCAGGGATGTACGCCTGACCGCCAAAGCCGGGGAATACGGTCATACACAGCACCAGATCGATATCGGTGAGGTATGGTTCTATCTTGTCGATGGGGTAGTCGGGGTTGAACGCCAGCCCGACTTTCTTGCCGAGCGAACCGCGAATGTGCTGGATGAGTTCGAGCGGTTCGGGCACGACTTCGATGTGGAAAATGATCGTGTCCGCACCCGCCGCGATGAAGCCATCGAGAAACGACGCGGGCCGTTCGACCATTAGATGCACTTCGAGGGGCCGTTTGGTGATCGGTCGCAGCCCTTTCACCACCACCGATCCCATGCTCAGGTTCGGCACAAAATGGCCATCCATCACGTCGATATGGACGCGGTCGGCACCGCCCTTTTCGGTCTCTAGTACAAGTTCACCGAGCCGCGAAAAATCGGCAGCCAGGATCGACGGTGCAATGTAAGCCATGACAGTCTCGCAGGTGTGTTGATGGTAAGCGTAGACTACCGAACCGTTTTCGCTCCGTCCACGCGGAACAGAATCGAAGTGTGAGAGATCAACGACGCCCATACCATGAGGCAACGACCATTAAACAGCATCAGGTGAGGTGATATCGAGTTGGCGACAAATTCCACGGACAAGAGGTTTCTTCAGCGTTCGATGTCGGGGAACCGGAGATTTCAAACCGTTTGAGGAGTTTCGCCAGATGTCGTGCTTCGATCCGTTACGATGTAATTCGCTGCCCTGAGAACGAAGGTATTCTTCAAACTCGCGACGGTTCATCGAGAGCCTACTTTTTTGTACTTACCTTGTGCGGCTTTCCGATCTTCCTCGAACAATGCGATCACATCGCGGGCGTTCTCGAACGCTTCTTCCAAAGTCTCGGCTTGAGTGAGGACGATTGGGTTGAAGGGGGAAGTCACGACGTAGCCACCCTCGTCCGCACATTCGAGCAACAGCACCAGTTTTCCATCCGTGACGGTAAATTGCGTTGCCTTTTTGGCCATTTTATTCTCCAATAATTCCCTGCGTCGAACATCAATATCTCAGTCAAGCATACTCGATCTACGAAAAATATTAACAGGAAGATTGTCCGTATCCCACTTCTGGCACGCACACTTCGCACTTGCCTGATTGGCAGCACTTTCGCTATAGTATTCGAATCGGCAATCACGTTGTACTGCTGTCTCTCGTGCGCTCTGCCGACGCACGGCAAGACTCGGCAGGTTCGGGAGAGATTTGTGACGGAAACGCTAATCGATTTACGCGCGCTGCTCGTGGAACGGGAAGAATTCGAAGGGAGCATGGTCTCCAAGCTCCGCGAAGGACTCGCCCAAGGCCCCGCCCAGATCCGCAGCCTGCGCGACATTAACGACATACTGCAAAAACGACTCGCGGCTTCGGCCGGTCCGCAACAAAAAAAATTGCACCTGAAGCTCGGCGTCGTGCATTTTTATCTCGGTCACATGAACGCCGCCGTCGATCATCTGAAACAATCCGAAGGCCCGCTCGCATCGTTCTTTCTCGGCCGTGCCCACGCGGCGCGGCAGGAATACGATGAGGCGTTGAAGGCGTTCGAGAAATCGGAGAAATCCGGCTACGCGGCCCAGCAAGTGCAACTGCAACGTGCGGGCATCTTGCGGCACCAAGGCCACATCGCCGAAGCGAAGGCGATCTTGGCGAAGGTCAAGGACATGGCCGCGCACAACTCGGAATTCCACTTCCAGGATGGTGGCGTCGGCGAAGCCGAAGGCGACGTGATTCGCGCCACGAAGAGTTTCGAGCGATCCGTCGAACTCGACCCGTCGCACACCGGTTCGCTATTCCGCCTCGGCTTTCTGAACGACCTCGCCGGTAACGACGACGAAGCGATTTTGTATTACGAGAAGTGCCTGAAATATCCACCGGTTGCGAAGGGCACGCTCTACAACCTCGGCGTACTTTACGAAGACCACAACCAGTACGACAAAGCGACCGATTGCTACAAGCGGCTCACCAAAGCCGACCCGTTCGACGAACGCGCTCGGCTCTTCCACAAGGACGCCGAAGCGTCGCTGTCGCAGTTTTACAGCCCCGACGATGAAAAGGTCAGCATCGCGTACCGTCAGGTGATGGAAATCCCGATCAGCGATTTCGAGCTTTCCGTGCGAAGCCGAAACTGCCTGAAGCGCATGAACCTGCGTACGCTCGGCGACTTGACCCGCGTCCACGAGCCGCAACTGCTCGCCAGCAAGAACTTCGGCGAAACGTCACTCGATGAAATCAAGATCATCATGACGCAGAAGGGGCTTCGCATCGGGCAGTCGCTCGAGCAAGGCCAGCAGTACGAGTTCAAGCAGAATCGCCACCAGTCGAATCTTTCGCCCGAAGAACAGGCGATGCTCGGCAAACCGGTTAGCGATCTGAACCTGTCGGTTCGCGCTCGCAAGTGCATGAATCGCCTCGGGATCACAACGCTCGGCGAGTTGTGCCAGCGCACATCCGACGAACTGATGGAAGCGAAGAACTTCGGCGTCACGTCGCTCAACGAAGTCAAGGAAAAGCTCACACAGAGCGGCCTGAAACTCCGTGGCGACTGATTCTATGTTTCGTTTACCCCAACGGGGTTCGATCATTTAGCCCAGGGTTAGACGTTTTCGTCGTACCCCTGGGCGTTTTCGTCGGTCCCTGGGCGGAAGTTTCGAAGGCCATCCGTATGTCGTTTCAATTCGAATTGCAGCACGTCGATGGTGCTGCCCGTGCGGGTCTCATGACGACGCCGCACGGCGTCGTTCGGACTCCGATATTTATGCCGGTCGGTACGCAAGCGACGGTGAAGGGGCTGACGCCAGAGCAGGTGGCCAGCGTTGGCACGCAAATCTTGTTGGGGAACACGTATCACCTCGCGCTACGGCCCGGCGATGAACTGATTGCCGAGCAGGGCGGGTTGCACAAGTTCATGAACTGGCCGAAACCGATCCTCACCGATTCGGGTGGCTACCAGGTTTTTAGTTTGTCGTCGCAAGTAAAGATCACCGATGAAGGTGCCCGCTTCCGTTCGCACATTGATGGCAGTTTGCTCGAACTGACGCCCGAAAAAGCGGTCGATATTCAGCAGAATCTCGGTTCGGACATCGCGATGGTACTCGACGAGTGCCCGCCGGGGGATTCGTCGCCTGAGATTTTGCAGAAAGCGATTGCGCGGTCGATTCTGTGGGCGGCACGCTGCCAGAAACATCATTCGCGGCGCGATCAGGCGCTGTTTGGGATCGTGCAGGGCGGGACGAGTATCGCGCTGCGTGCGCTGTGCGCGGCCGAACTCGTGGCGATGGATTTTCCCGGTTACGCGCTCGGCGGGTTCAGCGTCGGCGAATCGCCCGATGCGATGCACGCGGCGTTGCCCGAGTGTGCCGCACTATTACCGGAATCGAAGCCGCGATACTTGATGGGCGTCGGTCGGCCGATCGATCTGCTGGCGGGCGTTGCGTCGGGAATCGACATGTTCGACTGCGTGATGCCGACGCGGAACGGGCGGAATGCGACTGCGTTCACATACGACGGTGCCGTAAAGATGCGGAACGCCAAACACCGGCGAGATTCGGCTCCGTTAGAGTCCAATTGCCCCTGTTATGGGTGTCAAAATTTCAGTCGGGCGTACTTGCACCATTTGTTTGCCGCCGACGAAATGCTCGGGCCGACGTTGCTGAGCTTGCACAACATCGCATTCTATTTACGGCTGATGGCGGATGCCCGGCGAGCAATCGAAGAACGGAGTTTCGCGGCCTTCCGCGAGGCTTGCCTTGCCCGTTGGCACCCACAAACGTAGTATATTTTTTCCGTAAACACGGATCGTGCCGCGAGATTCCGCCAGCAATATCACCGAACGGATCGTTTTCGATGAACTCGTATTTGATTGCTCAAGAACCGCCGCCGCCAGCCGCAAAAGAGGCCGCGAAAGACGCCAATCCGCTTGCTATGCTAAGCAACCCGATGTTCATGTTCGTCATCATTGGCGTGTTCATCTTCACGATGATTATCATGCCAGCCCGCCGTCAGAAAAAAGACCAGGCTGCGATGATGACCGCACTCAAACGCGGTGCGAAAGTCGTGACGTCATCGGGCATCATCGGCGTGGTGATTAGCGTCAAAGACACCGAAGACGAACTGACGCTGAAGTCTGAAGATTCGAAGATTAAAGTGTTGAAAAGCAGCGTCGTCCGCGTTCTCGGACAAGACGAAGCCGAAGCCAAAGTTTAACGTTTATACACACTCACGCGAGTCCTCGACTCCCTATCTGAGCGGTAACGGACGACATGAAACGCAATTTTCTACGCGGCTTACTCATCTGCTTGATCCCGATTGCCCTGTTCGGGGCGGCGGCGATTTTCGGCACCGTTCGGCAGGGAATCGACCTCGCTGGCGGGACGATTCTCGTTTACGAAGTCGATCTCGACAAGACGAAGCGAAGGCAGCAGACGGAATCGAACAATAACCCGAACAAAACGAAGGCGGCCGCTACAGAAGATGACGGCCTGACGCGATTTTCGTCGGAAGACCTCCATCGACTTGCGGAAGCGCTGAAACGCCGAATCGACCCCGTCGACACGCGAAACGTGGTGATTCGGCCGGTCGGCGAATCGCGGATCGAAATCATCGTGCCATTCACGCCATCGCGTAAGAAAGAAGCGGGCACCGAAGATTTCGTGCAGTTTGTGAAGGACGTCGTATCCCGCGTCGGTGTGCTGGAATTCCGCATTTTGGCGAACGAAACCGACGACGCTGAGGCCGTGCGTGAAGCGACCGAACTCGTCAATGGGTTAGCCGATGCTGACGCCGAGAAAGCCGCAAAAGCCGGTCTGCCGCCGCCATCGCCGATACGCCGCGAAGGCTACAAAGTCACCGTGAATGCTGTCGATGCAGAAAATGTGAAGTACGAGTGGATCGAACTCGGCAAAGAAGAACGCGAATCGCTCGGCTTGAACATCGCACAAGCCGAAACGTCGAACCTTGGCCGTAAGTTAGCCGCAAGTCGCGGTAAAGCCGTGCTGAATGAAGGGCGTGGCGAACGCGCGGAACAAAGCAGCATGTTGCTGTTCAGTCGCAAGTTCACGAAAGAACAACCCGCGAAGGAAGAAATCGGTAAGGACATCGAGTATTACGTCCTGACACGAGTTTCGGACCTCGACCAAGTCCGCATTGGTGGCGATGTCACCATGACGGCCACCGCCGATAACCCGAGCGGTAGCTGGATCACGAACTTCCGCTTCAACGGTGTGGGCGACTCGAAGTTCGGCGCGATGACGGGCCGCAACCGCCCAACCGCCGGGCAGACGATTCGCCACCTCGCGATTTTGCTCGACGATAAAATCGTCTCCGCACCGACGGTGAACTCGGAGATTCGCGGTGGCGGTCAGATCAGCGGAAACTTCACCAAAGATGCCGTCGATCGCCTCGTGTATATCTTGCGTTCCGGTGCCCTTACCGCCGAACTGAAGCCGAACCCCGTTAGCGAAAACTTCGTCGGGCCAACGCTCGGCCGCGACACGATCACCAAGGGGCTATGGTCGGTTGGCCTGTCGTTCCTCGCGGTGATGGCGTTCATGGTCGTCTACTACCGGTTCGCCGGTGCCGTCGCTTGCG
>JAYSYI010000525.1:0-3421 GCA_043727665.1 Limnoglobus sp.
CAAAGTTGCGGTGGCGTGTTCGTCTCGCCCACCAGCGATGCATTCGAACCCGTTCGCACCGGGCTTGCGGTGCTCATCGCCTTTCGCGACATTCTCGGCGAACGATTTCAGTGGCGAACCGAACGCTACGAATTCGTCGACACGATCCCCGCAATCGACTTGCTGTTCGGCAGCGACCGCGAACGCACGATGATCGACGCCGGCGCAAGTTGGCACGAAATCGCGCAGCTGTGGGAACCCGAAGAAGCCACATTCCGAATCCGACGGCAACACGTTTTGCTCTATCCGGAGTAGCGAAATTCCGAACCCTAGCGGGGCCGTTCGTATCTTGACTGGTATTCGATATCCCGCACCGGAAAGTTTGCCGTCATCATGAGCATTCGCACTCGCTTCGCGCCGTCGCCGACCGGTTACCTGCACATCGGGGGGGTTCGCACGGCCCTGTTTAATTGGCTGCTCGCCAAACGTCATGCGGGGCAGTTCATCTTGCGGATCGACGACACTGACGATGCCCGTAATCGCACCGAAGCGGTCAAGCCGATCATTGATGGTTTCGCGTGGCTCGGCATGAGTTGGGACGAAGGCCCGTTAGCGGCGGCGGACGGCACCAGCTTCGGGCCGCACGCGCCGTACTACCAGGGCCAGCGAAACGACAAGTACGAAGCCGCCGCGATGAAGCTCCTCGCCGAAGGCAAAGCGTACCCCGATTATACGACCTCCGCGCAGATGGATGCGGCACAGAAACAAGCCCAACTCGCACGCACCGCCTACGTCCATCGCGGCACCAATCGCGATGTTTCTGCCGACGAAAACGTGCGGCAATACCATGCGAAGAAAGCCCCGCTACTGCTGAAAGTCACGCCGGGTCAGACGGTGAAATTCACCGATGCCGTGAAGGGCAAACAGGAAATCAGTACCGACACGATTCGCGATCCGATGCTGTTGCGCGGGTCGAGCGAGAGCGGACTGTGCCGGGCGTTGTACAACTTCGCCACGGTGGTCGACGAGATCGATTTCGGCATCACGCACGTCGTTCGCGCGATCGAACACTTGTCGAACACGCCGCCACAAATCCTGATGTTCGAGGGCCTAGAGGCCACGGTACCGACGTTCGCGCACATACCGCAGGTGTATTACAATGGCGAGAAAATGAGCAAGCGGAAGACGCCACTGCTGACCGCCGACGACATCGCGAAGTTCAAGGCGTGCGGCTGGACCGACGACGAAATTAAAGGCCGCGACGATCTCAATATTATCGCCGTCGCGTACTACCAAGAGATCGGCTACCTGCCCGAAGCGCTGATCAACTACCTGTGTCGGCTAGGTTGGTCGATGGACGGCGAAAGCGAGTTTATTCCGCTCGATAAACTGATCGCGAACTTCAGCCTCGAGCGAGTGACCGATGCGCCCGGTAACTACGACGCGAAGAAATTATTCTGGCTGCAAGGCGAGTACATGAAACTCGTGCCGACGCCGGAGAAACTGACGCGCTGCCTGCCGTTCTTGCGAAAAGCCAAGCTCATCGGCGAGACGTTCGACGATGCGACCCGCGAGAAGTTGTTGAAAGTGATCGAGGCATCGGGCGACCGAATCAAGCTGTTCAGTGATGTGCTGGCGTTCGCGGTGCCGATTTTGAAAGATGAAATCGACTACGATGCGAAATCGCTCGAGAAGGCGTTCAAAGACCCGAACGCGAAACTGCTACTCGCCGAGTTCGCCGAAGTCTTGAAGGCGTGCGAGCCATTCGATGCCGTTGCGACGGAAAAGGCTCTCCACGAATTTACCACAGCAAAAAGCATCAAACCGAACGCGATCGTCACGCCAGTGCGTGTGGCCATCACCGGCGTCAGTATCGGCTTCGGCCTGTTCGACACGATGGCGATCCTCGGGAAAGCCACCGTACTGAAGCGTATCGAAGCGACGTTGGCGCGTTGATTGGCAATCAATCCAGCGACAGCGTTTCGCCGCCGTTGCGGGTACCGGCGGCACGCCACGCGGCCACGGAAATCGTCGACGAGACGGTTCGCACCGACCCATCCATCAGGAGTGCATTCACAACGCCACCGCTGTGATAGCTGCGGCTCGTGATGGCAGCATAACTCGGCTTCGTGGCCGAGGAACCTTCGACTTGCGTGAGCAAATCGATGTCCACGTTCGTACCGCTCGCGTTGAAAATCACCTTGGTGTTCGGCGGGAACACGAAGCTGAAACCGGACTGATGGCATGGCGAATCGGTCCACTCCGTGTGCCCGACTTCGCCGCGATACGATCCGGTTGCCGCCATCGACAGCACTGCGGCGACATCGACGGGATACGCGGCCCCTAGCGCGGCAGGCGTGCTCGAATTCCGCACGTACGGCTGATACGCTTTCACTTCCGCGAAGCCGATCGTGTTGCTGAGGCCATCGGTGAAGTCAGCGGTGCGACTCGAGCGATTGACGATGATCGCGCCATCGCCACCTTGCCCCGAAGCCGGGTTCCAAATGAACCACGTACCGTAGTTCGCCGCATAGTTTTGTGGATAAGTAATCTTGCCGCCACCTTGGTCGCGTGCAACATCGCGTATTTCACTTGGGCAGATGTAAATCGCGATACGCTGGCCGATCACGTTCAGTTGCGTAGCCGGTGTCGCGTTCAAATCGATCTGTGCGTAAAGACTGCCTTGCTCGATGAACGGCAACAACCGCGCCTGCACTGAATACACATCGTTCGCGGTGGCATTGACGGGGTACGTACCCGCCGACGGGAACTGTTGCGCCACGCTCTCGTAGTTGTGCAATGCCAACCCGATTTGCTTGAGATTGTTCGTACATTTGATCCGCGCCGCCGCCTCGCGCACCTTCTGCACCGCCGGTAACAGTAACCCGATGAGAATCGCAATAATCGCGATCACAACCAGTAGCTCGACGAGCGTAAAACCCGAACGACGCATACGCATAATGCACCTCGATAGCGAAGTGAACGAACCAAATGCACGAGATGTCAGCGTAACGCGCACGGAAATTGTTGCGAGTGAAAAGCTACGAAATGCGCGGGAAAGTGTGGGTTGTGCCGTTTCGCCGGGAAACTCGCCCGATTACAACAAAACCCAGTGGTACGACGTTTTCGTCGTACCACTGGGTTTTGTTGTAATCGGCGCTTACCTAAACAGCCACCGCTTCGCGGGCCAGCGTTTCTTCGGCTTGCAGTTCGTCGATCAGCGGCCAGAGTTCGTCGACGCCGTCGTAGAAGAGGTTGCCGATGAGCACGTCGGTAATCAGTCCCTTTTTATCGGGGTGACGGCGGACCAGTTTGCCGAAGTTGAGGCCGTCGTAGAAGGCACACACGAGTTTCTTCATGCGGTCCATTCCGCGAACGTACTCCGGCTCCCAACTTCGCAGGCGGGCCTCGCTCGGGTCGTTTGCGGCCAAGGCATCGCCTA
>JAYSYI010000526.1:0-3416 GCA_043727665.1 Limnoglobus sp.
TTCATCGAACGCGCCGTACGCATCCGCATCGTCGCCGTGCGGCGTCTGGAACTCTGCATTCGGGTGACAGCCCTTCGCAGCTGGCAGAAAATACGGGCCGTAAAGATGGCAACCGACGACACGCGCACCACCCGTAGATCGATCGCGAAATTGTGCACAAAGTGCTAGAAAATGAGTGTATTCCACCGTCGTGGCAACCGTGCTCGTCGGTGTCAGCGATGTGGTGCCGTGACGTGCGTGCGTTTGGCACACGGTGCGAAACGCAGCGTCCGTGAGGTCCATAAAGTCCGCGCCGCCCCCGCCGTGAACGTGAATATCGACGAAGCCAGGGCAGAGGTACTTACCCGAAACATCGATGCGTTCAGCATTCGCCGGGATCGCGCAATTCGCACCGACCGATTCAATTCGGCCATCGCGACACAGCACACTCCACCCATGCGCGATGCCATAGGGCCGCACGACGTTGGCATTCACAAACGCGACGGTTGTCATGGCATACCTTTTGTTACAGCCGTTGCGACCGTTAACGCAGGCATACCTTCGCACCTCGAAGGTGCGCGGCTTGTCGCGTTTTCCCCGGTCGTTTCGTAATGATAAAGGTAGAAAACAAACCACAGGTGAAGCATGGCCCGCCGCAAAATTGACGGTTTACGAATCCTGGTTACGGGTGCATCTCAGGGAATTGGCCGCGCGATTGCCATTGATGCCGCGAAACGCGGCGCAAAGGTGATCGCCACCGCGCGATCCGCCGATTTGCTCAACGAACTCGCCACCGAAATTCGTGCGGCCAACGGCAGCATCGAAACCGTCACGTCCGACATTTGCAACCCCGCTGACCGTCAGCGGATGGTGCAGATGGCGCTCGACAAGTTCGGCGGGTTGGACGTGCTGATTAACAACGCGGGTATCGGCGCAACCGGCCACTTCATGGACTCAGACCCCGAAATTCTCCGCACGATTTTCGAGACGAATTATTTCGCACTCTGCGAAATCACTCGGCTCGCGATCCCGCACTTGAAGCAAGGCAAGACGCCCGCGATCGTCAATATCTCGTCCGTCGTCGGTCGGCGTGCCCTGCCCGCCCGCTCGCTTTATGCATCGAGCAAGTTCGCGGTGGCAGGGTTCAGCGAAGCGATTCGCGCAGAACTAGCGAAGGACAATATCGATGTCGTCGTCATCAATCCGGGGCTGACGCAAACGAACTTCTCGCAAAATATGCTGGAAGCGAAGGCGAAAATCAGCCTCGACCACAAACGCGGCATGTCGTCCGAGCAAGTCGCCGACGCCACACTGAACGCGCTCATCAAAGGCAAAAGCGAAGTCACGCTCACCTTCGACGGCAAATTGCTCGTGTTCTTGTCGCGATTTTTTCCATGGATCATCGAGTACAAGGCCAAGAAAACCGTACGCAAACTCTTCGCCGAGGAAATCGCCGCACGGGAGATGAAGCGAGTTTAGTGGCGTGGAAGTGAGTGCCATTTCATTCCCACGGGCGGTCGTCTGTGGGCTTGCGATTTCCTGTTACTCGCGCACGAGCTTCTGGAAGCGTTCGCGGAGTTGGCGGGTGATTGGGCCTTGTTTGCCGGTGCCGATGAGGCGGTCGTCGACTTTGGTCACGGAAATCACTTCGGCGGCGGTGCCGGTGAGGAACATTTCGTCGGCGATGTAGACATCGTGCCGCGTCATCGTTGCTTCCTGAAACGGGATATCGAGCTGTTTCGCCAAGCCGATGACGAAGTTGCGCG
The DNA here is from genome assembly GCA_043727665.1 of Limnoglobus sp. Taxonomy (GTDB): domain Bacteria; phylum Planctomycetota; class Planctomycetia; order Gemmatales; family Gemmataceae; genus Limnoglobus. Next base: position 1,746 of record JAYSYI010000526.1, read on the forward strand.
TGATGCCTTCGAGAATCCCTGCATCGATCGGTGGCGTTTTCAGTACGCCTTTTTTCACGATGAACAGGTTGTCGCCGGTACACTCGGCGACTTCGCCGTTGTGGTTCAACATGATCGCTTCGAGGCAACCCGCACGGATCGCCTCGATCTTTGCCATGATGTTGTTCAGGTAATTTAACGACTTCACCCGCGGGTTGACCGCGTTCGGGTGGTTGCGGATCGTGCTCGCGGTAATGATCTCGAGGCCGTTTTCGTAAAGCTCTTTCGGGTATAGCGAAATGTCGTCGACGATGACGATGATCTGCGGTTCGCACTTACGCGGGTCCAGCCCGAGCGTACCGGGGCCGCGCGTGACGATGAGGCGAATGTAGCCATCGACCTTTTTATTTTCCGCGACCGTGGCTTCGACGGCCGCGATCACTTCTGCAGGCGTCAGCGGGATTTTTAACGCGATCGACTTCGCCGAATCGAACAGCCGGTCGATATGCTCCGCGTGCTTGAACACTTTGCCCGCGTAGATCCGGATCCCTTCAAACACGCCGTCGCCGTAGAGCAAGCCGTGGTCGTAAACGCTGATTTTTGCATCGTGCTTGTCGAAGAAAGTACCGTTGATCCAAACGCGGGTGGACATGCCGACTCCCTAAACGAAAAAAGGGGAACACCGTTCCCCAGAGACAACGCCATACGCAAATGATACTCAACCGACCGCCGACAGCAATCGGGGCGGGAAGTGCAGTGCGGCCGGTTCCTCGGCCACGCGCCCGCCGACGAGCTTCACGACGCGATCCGTGGCCGTCACAATATCGAGGTTGTGCGTGACCATGACGATGCTGACACCGTCGTCTTTGTTCAAATTCCGCAGCAATTGCACGATCTGATCGCCGTTTTGTGCGTCGAGGTTTCCCGTCGGTTCGTCGGCAAGAAGCACGCGCGGATTCTGGAGCAACGACCGCGCGATGGCGGCACGCTGCATTTCCCCGCCCGACATTTCGCGTGGCTTGTGCGTCTTGCGGTGCGACAACCCGACGCGCTCGAAAAGTTCATCGGCGCGTTTCCGCCACTGTCGGCGCGTCTTCAACCAGCCGAGTGTCGATTCGCGAATGAATGCTGGCATCAGTACGTTTTCGTACGCCGAAAGTTCGGGCAGCAAGTGGTAAAACTGAAACACGTAGCCAAACGTGCGGTTACGTAGAATGTCGCGTTGCGTATTCGACAACTGATCGATCCGTCGGCCATCAAGGTAAATTGCCCCGGAATCGGGCGTATCGAGCGTGCCCATCAGGTGTAGTAACGTGCTTTTGCCGGAGCCAGACGCGCCGACGATACTGAGGAACTCGCCGTCTTCCACGGTGAGGTTCACGCCACTGAGCACCTTGACGACATCCACATTTCGGCGATACGTCTTAAACAAATTTTCGACGAGTAACATCCGCGTCTCCCATTGGGCTGTTGTGTGAGATTACTCGAAGCGCAGTGCCTGGATCGGTCGCAGGCGTGCGGCACGGTAGGCGGGTATCAGGCTCGAAGCGATAGCAATCGTCATCGCCCCGATGTTGACGAGAATCACCGTCAACGATTCGACGTTCGTCGGGATTTTGTCGAAGTAATAAATGTCGCGCGGGAAGAGTTCGGCACCGGTCAGCACCGTGATTCCCTTCTCGATGGCGTTGA
>JAYSYI010000527.1:0-3412 GCA_043727665.1 Limnoglobus sp.
GTGCTAGCCCGCAGCGCAAGCAAGGCGAACCCTGTTGAAACTCGATGCCGTCACTCGAACGTGGAACACGAACCCTTACTTGCGCAGCGGGCTGGCACGAATTACGCGATGATCTCTTTCACGACGCGGCCGTGGACGTCGGTCAGCCGGAAGTTTCGGCCCGCATACTTGTACGTGAGTTTCTCGTGATCGAGGCCGAGCAGATGCAAGATCGTCGCGTGTAAATCGTGCATGTGAACTTTGTCTTGCACGGCGGCGTGGCCGAATTCATCGGTCGCCCCGAAGGCGAAGCCGGGCTTCACTCCGCCACCCGCTAGCCACATCGTGAAGCCGCCGGGGTTGTGATCGCGACCCGTGCCGTTACCCTGCGCGTAGGGCGTGCGACCAAACTCGCCGCCCCACCACACGAGCGTATCTTCGAGCAAACCGCGTTGTTTTAGGTCCGCGAGCAAGCCCGCAATCGGTCGATCCACGGCATTCGCGTGGACGCCGTGCTTGGGTAAATCCGAGTGTTGATCCCACGCGGGATTCGCGGAGTTATCGCCGTACGTTACCTGAATGTACCGCACGCCCGTTTCGCAGAATCGCCGTGCCATGAGGCATTGTTTGCCGAAGGTGTCGGTCGTTTTTTCGCCAATGCCGTAGAGCTTGAGCGTGTCGGCGGTTTCCTTGGAAAGGTCGAGGATGTTCGGCGCGTTTTGCTGCATCTTCCATGCGAGTTCGTACGAGTTGGCCACCGCTGCGAACTCTGAGTCGCCGGGCGTTTGCTTTAGCTGCTCGGCATGGAGATCGCGTAACAGTTCGAACCGCGATTGCTGATCGGCCAGGCTGCTCGAACCTTTCAGGTTGCGAATCGTCACCTCGGATGCAGGGCGGCCGGCTTTGCCGAGACCCGTACCTTGGTACATCGCCGGTAGGAATGCCGTGCCGTAATTACGCGATCCGCCGTTGCCCGATGACGGCGCAATTGACACGAAGCCGGGCAGGTTTTCGTTCTCGCTGCCGAGGCCGTAAAGTGCCCACGACCCCATCGACGGGCGAACGAAATTCGTCGAGCCACAGTGCAGGAACAACGTGGCGGGGCCGTGCGCGACACCTTCGGTATGGAGCGATCGAATTTGACACAACTGATCGATGTAGCGATTCGTTTCGGGGAACAAGTCGGATGCCCAATGCCCCGACTGCCCGCGTTGGGCGAACTTCCAGAGCGGCTTCATCACTCGCTGATTCGAACCGCGATTCCCCGTATTCGCGAGGATTCGCGCGTCGTCGAACGCGAACTGCTTGCCGTCGTCTTTGTCCAATCTCGGCTTGTAATCGTACGAATCGACGTGACTCACCCCGCCCTGCATGAACAGGAAAATCACCCGCTTCGCCTTCGCCGGGAAGTGTGGCGCTTTCGCCGCAAGCGGATTCGTACTGGCGAGACTTTCCTTCGTGCTCAAGCCCGCTAGTGCCAAGGCACCGAACCCGCAACCGCTGGCGGTCAACCACTCTCGCCGACTGATGGGGGAGATCACGTTATCGCCTTTCACTTCACGTATCGGAATTCGGACGATGCGAACAATGCCTGGACGAACATGGCCCACGCTTCCTTCGGTTCGTCGTTGTGCGTCTTCAGATATTCGAGCGCGATTCGCGTTTCGTCATCGGTGGGTCGGCGGCCGAGAATCGTGCGATACGCGATCACGATTTTCTGTTCGGTGCTGCCTTCGGCTATGCGGAAACGTTCGGCGGCTTCTTTCGATCGCTCGATGGCGAACGGGTGGTTCAACATAAACAATGCTTGCGGTGCCACAGTGCTGATGTTCCGCCGACCGGTGACAGTACTCGGGTCGGCGAAGTCGAAGAGTTCGAGAAGTTCGGGGAGCGCGTTGCGGAAAACGGGCGCGTAAACGCTGCGTCGCACGTCCTCGTTTTTGAAACTGTAATCGGCCGCGAGCGTTGCGGGGAAACTGACTCCACCGCGTTTGCGGTCGAGCGTACAACTCATTTGCAACATCGCGTCGCGGATGCACTCAGCATCGAGCCGACGCCGATTCGCCCTGCCAAACGTGAGGTTTTCAGGGTCTACATCAGTTCTCGCCGAGCTTTGGCGATACGTGCGGCTGAGGACGATGCGGCGTACGAGCGACTTCATCGACCAGCCTTCGGCCATGAAATCGAGCGAGAGCCGATCGAGCAATTCGGGGTGCGATGGGGCTTCGCCGGTCGTTCCGAAGTTGTCGACGGTGCGAACGATGCCGCTGCCGAACAGCCAGTGCCAAGTGCGGTTGACAATCACACGCGCCGTCAGCGGGTTGCTCTTCGTGGCGATCCAGTCGGCGAGTTCCTTGCGGCCACTTTGCGACTTACCAATCGTCGGCGGTTCGCCATACGTGGCCACTTGAAGGAAGCCACGCGGTGCGACTTCGCCGAGCGTATGCACGCTGCCGCGAACGTGGACTTTCGCATCCTCGATGACCTTTTCTTCGATTACGGTCATCGTCATCGCGCGTTTCGGGCCACTGTTCTGCAACTCTTTCAGCTTGCTTTCGAGTTGGGCGAGTGCGTTACCCGTCGCGGGAATTTTCGATTCGACGACATCGGCGGAAATGAACGTGACGGCATCGGGAGTGACGTGGCCTTTCGTGCCTTCGTTGGAAACGATGACGAAACTTTGGCCCGCCTTTTCGAACTTATACGTGCCTAGCGAAAGGAACCGCCCGTCGATTGGCGGCGTTTTCTTCATGTTGACTGCGATGGTTTTCTCGCCATCAGCACTGAAGACCGTAACGGGGACGGCATCGGCTCGGTTGGTGCCTTCGGAGTATGCGAGGCGAACTTCGTAGCGACCGTTCGCGGGCAGTTCCGGTTGAAACGTCAGCGTTTTCTCGCCTTTGTCTTTGTCTTGGTCGTGAAGGTAACCTGCCCCGATGTAGGTGCCCGAGTGCGTCGAGAGCTGCCATTCGCCAACCTTCTTTGCGCTGGCATCATCGACAACGATACCGACAACGGATGTCACGGGGATCGCGCCTTTCGCGGTTGCCACCGCCGATGGCGACTTTACCTTTTCGCGCTGGATCTGTGCTTGCAATCCCGCAACAGCCACGTCGTGTTGCTTGAGATTCGCTTCCTCCGCAGGTGTAACCGCGATTGGCATCTCGATCCACTTCGAGACGTTGGCGGTTTCGAGCGTCTTGGCGTTCCGCAAAATTCCCGCGAGTGCGTAGTAATCGCGAGTGGGGATCGGGTCGAATTTGTGGTCGTGACATCGCGCACAGGTTACGGTCTGCCCGAGGAAGCCTTTCGTGATCGCGTCGAGTTGCTCGTCGACGACATCCATGCGAAGTTGCTTCTTGTCCTGTTCTTCGAGGTTCGAGTTGCCGAGCGCGAGGTATGTCGTGGCAATCGCGTTCCGCTGGCGTTCGGC
>JAYSYI010000528.1:0-10304 GCA_043727665.1 Limnoglobus sp.
GTGTGTAAGCACCCTGATACTACCAGTGTCATACGCAATGGATATAGATGGAGATTGTCTGATTGAAATTGAGGTTGTCTGCGACACGGGAAGAATCAGGGTGCTTACACACCCCGCTCGCCTATGCGTCGTGCTTCAAACGACACACGTTGGATGCGGACGATTAATAAACCATTTGTAGAGTGCAGAAAAATCATGGGTTTCCACTCCGCGGCTGGGAACAAGGCACTGCAGCCGGGCGCTGGGCGCGTATCGTGCCTCACACTGCGAATTCGTGCTGTTTGCGGTGGTAGGGGCCGTCGAAGTTTTGCGTGCTCTTGTGCCATTCGTGGCGACCGTCGCCGGCTTCGGGTTTGGCCTTCGCCAACACGGCTGCGAGTTCGCTGCCGACTAACGGCGTGAAGTTCTCGGCGATGGCCAAATCTTGTTCGAGCACTTTCATCGAATCGATACCGAGGACGAGCGTGCTGATCGGTTGCGAGAGCGAGTAGCGGATCGCTTCCTCGGCGGTGACGACGCCACTGCTGACGATCTTACCGCCCACTTCGAGGTTGCCGCCGCCCATGCTTTTCATTCCGATCGGCGCGATGCCGCGTGCCAGCAATTCGGGTAAAAGATCGTGGCGGAAACTGCGGTAGAAATGGTCGCAGACGTTGATCGGCATCTGGCAGCTGTCCCACTTATGCAGCGGCAGCATTTTCGCGAGAATGTGCGGCGACTTGTGCCCCGTGTAACCGATGAACCGCACTTTGCCTTCCTTCTGGGCTTTAATCGCTTCGGCAATCGCGCCGCGTTCGACGAGCCATTCGGGGTCGTTGTCGTAGTTGATTTCGTGAAACTGCCACAAGTCGATGACGTCGGTTTGCAGGCGGCGCAGGCTGTCTTCGAGATGTTGCCGCGTACCGGCGGCATCGCGGGCGCAGTTCTTCGTCATCAGGAACACCTTCTGGCGCTTGCCACCCGCCAGCGCGCGGCCCATCAGCGATTCGCTTGCGCCTTCGTGGTAATCCCAGGCATTATCGAAGAACGTAAGCCCGCGATCGATCGCCGCGTGCATGATGCGGGTCGATTCGACCTCGCCGATTTCGGGTTGGGCAATGTGCCAGCCACCGAGGCAGATCGCCGAAACTGGCACGCCGGTGTTGCCGAGCGGCCGCAGCGGAATTCCATTTGCCATAATCGTCGCCTTTGAAGGAGGGATACACCCAAATGGGCTAATCGTTACTACCGTTAGTTGCGCTCGCCGTTTCGCGAGAACTTGGGAAGTTCACCTAAGATAACCGTTAGTGTTCGTCGGGTAAAGTTTACCTATGTTAGTGGTACGCATACATCTAGGGCGTGCCGTACCGGACGAGGTTGCCACTTGATTCGCTCCACTGCAATACCGATTATCGAATTTCTGGGCACGAACACCCACCTTCCCATCGAAGAGATCTGCGTCGCCATTCGGGAACGGCTCGAACTGCCGACGTTCGCGTTCGGCAAAGACGAGCGGGCCGAGTGGGGCACGGCGCAACGCGATGGCGTCGAGTATATCCTCTCCGCACTCCACGAACCGGCGGATTACGATGGCCCCGACGATGGCTTTAACGCGAGTATCGTGCTACTTGTCGGGCCAGAATGCCCGCACGCGAACGACCCGGATTGGTCGGCGAACGTGCTCGTGCCACAGGTGGCCAAAGCCGTGGCGAAGGCGATCCGCGAAGTCGTCGTTCACCAAAAAACCTGGCTGAGCAACAACACGACGCCAACCCGCTCGCGGTCGTTCCACCCGAACCGCAAGGACGACGGCAAGGTTGTTCGCACCGAAGCCGCACCGGATTCGCTGGCGTGGGTGACGACGAACGAAACGTATCGCCCCGAATATACCGGCCCATTGGACTTCGCGTTCCTCGTTCACCCGCGCGGCGTCGAGGAGAAAATCCGCCCCTTTCCCGAATTCCAGCGATTGCCGTTGCACCTCATCGAACGGCTCACGTTCTTGAAGCCGTGTACCGTCATTGGCGGAATGCAGGTCGAGCGTAACGGGAGGACGTTGCACGGCGAACTGCTGACGATCCCGTTCGCGCCGCACGACATGCTCGAACGGCTGACCGAAGCGCGCGAGGCGATCGATGCCGTGCTGGCCTACGCGGCCTCGCGGCGAACCCGCATCCTCGGCCTCGGCGCGCTGATCCCCTCGATCACGCGGCAAGGGCAGTTGCTCGCGAACAAGAGCGGCAGCGTGGGCATCACCACGGGGCACGCCTTTACGGCGATGTCGATTGCCAACTACGTCCGCAAGATCGAACGCGAATTCGACGTGACCGGCCCCGTGGCGATCATCGGTGCAGCCGGTTCGACGGGACGTGCCGCCACGCGATGTTTGCTTCGCGAAAATCTCAAACGCCAGTTGATCCTATTAGACTTGCCGACGCGGTTGGGCGTGATCGTCGATAGCCATCGGCTCGGGCCGCAACATCGCGTGACGGCCGACCGCAAAGAGATCCGCAAGGCGGCAATTGTGGTTTGCGTGACGAACGCACCGGGCAGCATTCTGAATGCCGACGACTTCGCGCCGAACTGCGTGATTCTGGACGATGCCCAACCGGAAAATGTGCGGTACGAAGACCTGCGTTCGCGACCGGACCTCACCGTTGTGAAGTGCCTTGCGCATGTGCGAGGGTTGCATGCGCCGTTCGATTTCGGGCTGTTCCCGGCAGGGTTGCACCCAGAGAAACAGTCGCTCACGTTCACTTGCCTCGCCGAGACGATCCTGCTCGCGTCGGTCGGTCATACGGGGTCGTTTACCGTTGGCGATCCGAAGGATGCGCAGCTCGATTATTTGCACAAACACGCGGTACGGCAGGGGATCTTCATCGCGCCGTTCCACAGTTTCCCGCAAATTGGTGCGATCGATCTCGTCCGGCAGACGGTCTGACATGTCGGGCGAAACGGTCGAATTGCCGTTGAACGGTTTTCAACGGGTGATGCGGTTATTCGACGAACGCCAGCCGTTCCAGGGTATCGACGCGATTGAGGCGCACGACGCGGTGCGTATCGACGATCTCGAACGTGCGGTCAACGATGAACTGAACCTGCTTGGGATCGGTTGGCCGATGGCTACGCGGCACGATCGCAGCGTGATCTATCGCCCTTCGCAAGGCACCGTGCGGGTGGAAGTTTGCCCATCGCGGCCACTCGAAGAGCAATTTGCTGCCGAACTCAACTTGCGGTTCCAGCCTGCCGATCCGCTGATTCGCGTCTGGGTGTTGCCATCGCAACCGCGTTCGCACATCGGCATGACGTGGCAACATTACCCGATCGATGGTGTATCGGGTGCCGACCTGTTCCGGCGCATCTTGTCGCGCTATCTCGGCACGCCGCTGGCCGTTTCGAGTACGGCCACCGAGCGGTTTCTGCCGAATCTGGCTGTGGAATTTCAAAAGTACAAGACGTTGCGCTGGAAACTCCGCGACCTCGTGGAAACGATCGAAGAACTCTATCGCATCTCGAAGGTCTATCCGATTTCGCGACCCAAACCCGAAGGCACGCTGCTACAGGTGCAACTTCTCGAACTGCCGCACCCGCCGCGCCCGGCGGGGGCGACGACGAACGACTTGATCGCGGCGGCGGTGTTGGCGTCGCTGGCCGAAGTGCTGCCGGAACGCGAACGCCGACACTGGCAGCGTGGCGTCAATCTCATGAACTTCGTCGACTTGCGGCCGTTCGGCGGAGAGCCGTTGCGGCGGGCCTGGGGCTTGTTCCTCGGGTTCTGCGTGTTCCATTTGCCCGATCCGCAACCGGCGGATTTCGCGGCGTGCGTCGAGTCGATCCGCAAGCAATCGATGCGCATCAAAGACGAGCAACTGTTCTTCGGCAGCGTCGATGCGTTCACTGCGTACCGCATGGCGTGGCCGTGGATTCCACGCCGCTGGAGTTGGACGCTACCGGGTAAATTGCTGCCGTTCAGTGCCGCGTTAACGAACACGCGACACCGCAAAGAATGGTCGAGCGGCGCACTCGGAGCCGCATTTGGCCGATCGTGGCGAGTCGCGCCGCTCGGCAACATGGTCTCGCTCGGCGTCGATGTTTGCACGAAAGGCAACCAACTCTCAATCGCACTCACGACCGAAGCCCCAAGCACGATGCACGCAAAAATGGCCGATTTCCTCCCGCGATTTGTGGCAAAATTGCGGACGAATCCCGTTTAGCCGCGCCGCGCAGTCTTCGGAGCGAAGCGCGGGCTCGATGTATCGGATGGGTCGCGAATGTCATAGGATATTTGATCCCCGCGCTTCGCCACGCAAAGCCTGGGCGGCTAAACGGCAAAGCCGCAAAGAATTCCTTCGTTGGGTATGCAACCGTTTTTACTGTCCGGGTCGTCCCGATTGTAAACCGTCTCGGTATTGGCGTGAAACTTCATACGAGGCTGAAGGGTTACTCGCAATCAGTTCTGCGTCAGTATGTTAGATATGCACGTTCGGGTGGATTCACCGGACGCATCGACGCTATTTTCTTCGATCCAAATTTCAGTCTTGTTACGAGTTTTATGTTTTATGCTTTTTAGAATGTCTTCATATAACGTGAGCGTCAATGTGCCACGATTGCTCATCGTTTTCACAAGCGTGTTCAAATGAACATCATTTGAAAAACCGTGGTTGGACCGACATCGCACGTAATATTGCCCGACCAGTGGGTCGCCACTGATAAACTCAAAATCGAATGCGACTGGCCCTGCGAGTGAAACACCACGGAACGGCTCGTTCGGTTCGGGGACAATCGCTCGGTTGGAGTACGAGAGCCGGATTTTTTGTGCGCCTTTCACGATGGGCGGGAGTACGGGTTCCGTTGCCTGCTCTGGTGGTTTTCCCAACATCATGCAAATAAACACCATTAAAAACGTCACAACTATCAGCACGGAACAGCCGCCGACCATCTTCACGCCCATTCGGGACGGACGAGGATCGAGCCCCGATTCGGCCAGCATCCGCCGACTGTGCGCGTGATCGTAGACATCGTTGCCGTCTTCGAGCAATGGCGGCCGGACGATTTCCCTTGCAGTGAAAAGGCTATGACATTCTTTGCAACGTACGGTGTTGCCGAGGATGTCATCGGACGCAGTCGAGATCGATTCGCACTCGGGGCAACGGAGTTCCATGGACGTTTAGCTTTCCATGAGCAAACGCATTGGGTCGCTGAAGAGTTGCACGAGCCGCGTGGTGAAGCGTGCGCCGTCGGCCCCGTCGATGACGCGGTGATCGTAAGTGAGGCTGAGCGGCATCATGAGCCGCGCGACGACTTGGCCATCGCGGACGACGGGTTGCATCGCCGAGCGCGACATGCCGAGAATCGCGACTTCGGGGTAGTTGACGATCGGCGTGAACGAGGTGCCGCCGATGCCACCGAGGTTCGTCAGCGTGAACGTGCCGCCGCGCATTTCGTCGATTGTAAGCTTGCCCGTTCGCGCTTTGTCCGCGAGTGATGCCACTTCGGCGGCAATGTCGCGGATGCTCTTTTTGTCCGCATCGCGAATCACCGGCACGACCAACCCGCGTTCGGTATCGACCGCGATGCCGATGTGGTAGAACTTTTTGACGATGAGTTCGCCCGCGTTCATGTCGAAACTGGCGTTGAAATTCGGGAACTCCTTCAGTGCCGCAACGACGGCTTTCACCGCGAGTACAGTCCAGGTAATTTTCGGCGCGCCCTTCGGCAACCCGTCGACGATTCGCTTGCGGCCATCTTCGAGGTGCGTGATGTCCGCGAGGTCGTTTTGCGTGACCATCGGGATCGTACGCCACGCGATCGTGAGGTTGTTGGCGATGGCCTTGCGGATGCCGGAAACGGGCTTTCGCTCGATTTCGCCGAACTTCGCGAAGTCGGGCAGGTTCGGGTGCGCGAAGCTGTCGGCCACGGTCTTGCCGCTCAGTCCGGAACCCGATGTGCCACCGGTGGGCTTCGTTTTCGTGCGTTCGGTTTTAACGAATTCCTTGACGTTGTCGAGTGTGACGCGGCCACCGCGACCGGTGCCGCCAACTTCGAGGAGAGCCACGCCGAGTTCGCGGGCCAATCGCCGTGTGGCGGGGCCGGCGGGTGTCAGGTCTTTCTTGCCGACGCTGCCATTGATCGCGAGCGCCGCAACGACGGCGGGGCGCGGCGTGGTCGTGGCCACGACGGCTTTGGGCGCTTCTGCCACGGAGGCCGGTGCGGTGGCAACGGCCGTGCTTTTCAGGGTGAGGAGTGTCCCGCTGATCGGCACTTTCTCGCCGATCTTCACGTGAATCGTTTCCACGACGCCCGCTTTGCTCGTCGGCACTTCGACGGCGGCTTTGTCGGTCTCGACGGCAAACACCATCTGCCCGGCGGCGACCGTTTCGCCGACCTTCACGAGGATGCCAACGACGGTGGCGGCTTCGATACCTTCGCCGAGTTCGGGCAGGTAAAATTCGACGCTGCCAACGGCCACGGCGGCTTTCGGTGCCGCAACGGGTGCCGGGGCCGCCTTCGCGGGTGCCGGTTTCGGTGCGACGGCGGGTGCAGTAGTTGCCGTGCCTTTGAGCGAAAGCAGCGAGCCGCCGATTGCGACTTTGTCGCCGACTTTCACGAGCACGGCCTCGACGCTGCCACCGAGTTTGATCGGTACATCGACCGCCGCTTTGTCGGTCTCAACGGCGAACACGATCTGCCCCGGTTGGAGCACATCGCCCGCTTTCACATGAACGCCGACAACGGTCGCCGCTTCGATACCTTCACCCAACTCCGGCAGACAAAATTCCATGACGAGTCTCGTAGTGTTGCGTTGTTCTTTGCTTCGGTAGCCGCAGGTCTTTAGCCAGTCTTTATCCCGAAGGGATTGTAACCATTAGCCCCAGGTCGCGTCCGCGCACCTGGGGTTATGCTCTCCCGACCCCGAACGGGGTCGTAGCGGCGTCATCACATCGTTCGCTGGAGTTCCCTGGGTGCGCGAAACGCGACCCAGGGCTAATGGCTGTAATCCCTTCGGGATAAAAACCCGTTTGACCCAAAACACTTACACCGTCCAGGGCGATGGCTTCTTCGGGTCGAGGCTGAATTCGGCGATCGCTTTCTCGACGATGCTGCGGTCGAGTTCGCCGCGTTCGGCGAGTTGATGGAGTGCGGCCACCACGACCGATTCCGCATCGACTTCGAAGAAGCGGCGCAGGTTCTTTCGCGTCTCGCTGCGGCCGAAACCATCGGTGCCGAGCGCCAGCATTCGGCTGCCCTTCGCGTCGGTCAGGAACGGCGCGATCATCTCGGGGAGTGCCCGCATATAGTCCGAAGTCGCGACGATGGGGCCGTTGGTGTTGCCGAGAACCTTCTGCACGTACGGGAACATGCCCGGCTCGCTCGGGTGCAAGCGGTTAAAGCGTTCGCACTCCATCGCATCGCGGCGAAGCATCGGGTAACTCGTCACGCTGAACACGGTGCTGGCCACGCTGTATTTCTCCGCGAGGATCGCCTGTGCGCGAATCGCCTCGTTGAGAATCACGCCGCTGCCGAGGATCTGCACTTCGTGCTTCGCACCGGAGGGCTTTACGGTTTTGAACGGGTAAATTCCGCGTAAGATGCCTTCGCGCACCTGTTCGCCAGGCATCCCCGGCATGTCGTACGCTTCGTTGTAAACCGTCAGGTAATAGAAGCATTCTTCGTTGCGGACGAACATCGCGTTGATGCCGTCTTCGATAATCACGGCGAGTTCGTACCCGAACGCGGGGTCGTACGGGCGGCAACTCGGGATCGTCGCGGCGACGAGGTGGCTGTGGCCGTCTTCGTGCTGCAACCCTTCGCCGTTGATCGTCGTGCGGCCCGCGGTCGCGCCCATCATGAAGCCACGGCACCGGCTGTCGGCGGCGGCCCAGGCAAGGTCGCCGATCCGCTGGAAGCCGAACATGCTGTAGTAAATGTAAAACGGAATCGTGTTGACGCCGTGCGTGCTGTACGCGGTGCCCGCCGCGATGAAGTCCGCCATCGCGCCGGCTTCGTTGATGCCTTCCTGGAAGATCTGCCCCGTCGTGCTTTCGCGATATTCCGTCAGGCTACCGTGATCGACCGGCGTGTACTTCTGGCCGGATCCCGAGTACATCCCGACCGCGTTGTACATCGGCGGCATCCCGAAGGTTTGGCCTTCGTCGGGCACAATCGGCACGAGCAACTTGCCGATCGACGGATCCTTGAAGAGTTGCGTCATCAACGACACCCATGCGAGTGTCGTCGATACGCCCTTGGTTTCGCCGCCCTTGCGTTCGGCGTACAAGCCTTCGAAGAACTTGCGGTCCGGCGGTTGGCACGGCACGAACTTCGTGTTCCGCATCGGCGTGTAGCCGCCCACGGCCTTGCGGCGCTCGTGTAGATACTTGATTTCCAAACTGTCGGCGGCGGGCGTGTAGAACGGACAGGCTTCGAGTTGGTCATCCGGAATCGGGATTTGAAAGCGGTCGCGGAATCCTTTGACTTGCTTCAGACTCAGCGTTTTCTTCTGGTGCGTCGTGTTCTTGCCTTCGCCGCCTTCGCCGGGAATTTCGTAACCTTTGACCGTCTTCGCGAGAATCACCGTCGGCTGACCCTTGTGGTCGATGGCCGACTTGTACGCAGTGTAAACCTTGAGCGGATCGTGCCCGCCGCGTCGCAGGAACTGGAGTTCGACGTTGCTGAGGTGCGAGACAATTGCCTTGAGTTCTGGCGTGTTGAAGAAGTTCTCGCGAATGAACTCGCCACCTTTGACGACGTATTCCTGATACTCGCCATCGACGACTTCCATCATCCGACGCGCCAGCGCGCCGGTGTGGTCGTTCTTGAGTAGCGCATCCCAATCGCTACCCCAGACGACTTTGATGACGTTCCAGCCGGCCCCTCGGAACAGCCCTTCGAGTTCCTGAATGATCTTGCCGTTGCCGCGAACGGGACCATCGAGCCGTTGCAGGTTACAGTTGATGACCCACGTCAGGTTGTCGAGTTTTTCGCGTGGGGGCAGCGTGATGCAACCGAGGCTTTCGGGTTCGTCGCATTCGCCGTCGCCGAGGAACGCCCAGACGCGCGAATCGCCTGCGGTCTTCGAAAGCCCACGGTCGCGCAGGTAGCGATTGAAGCGCGCGTGGTAGATCGACATGATCGGGCCGAGGCCCATGCTCACCGTCGGGAACTGCCAGAAATCGGGCATCAGCCACGGGTGCGGGTAACTGCTGAGGCCACCGCCCGGTTGCAGTTCTTGACGGAAGTTATTGAGCTTCTGCTCCGGGAGTCGCCCTTCGAGGAACGCCCGCGAATACATACCGGGGCTGGCATGCCCCTGATAGAACACGACATCGCCGGGGTGATTCTCCGTCGGACCACGGAAGAAGTGATTCCAGCCGACTTCGTACAGTGTGGCGGCCGAGGCGAACGTGCTGATGTGCCCGCCGACGTTGGTCGTCTTGTTGGCGCGTTGCACCATCGCCATCGCGTTCCAGCGGACGACGTTTTTGATCTTGCGTTCGAGTTCGCGATTACCGGGGTAAAGCGGCTGGTCTTCGACGGCAATCGTGTTGAAATACGGCGTGGTGATGCTGCTCGTCTGCGGAACGCCAGCCTTCGTCGCCATCGCTGCGAGGGTATCGAGAAGGAACTTCGCGCGTTCGGGGCCTTGGGTTCGGATGATCGCTTCGAGCGATTCGAGCCACTCGGCGGTTTCCTGCGGGTCGGCATCGGGAGGGAGATGCGCACTCAGATTCGCCAACGTCTCGGGGGTTACCAGCATTTATCGACCTCAAAAATGGATCTCGACGCCCAGCCGAATGTCATATTGTATGCGAGCAAAGATCGTCGGCACGGAATCGTTCGGTAGCAACGAATTCGCGGTGGGTAGTACGTGGTTCGTTTCGCTATTAGAATAGAAATGTCGTTTCGGCCCGTCTACACGATCGCACCGTCTCGCGCCGATTCCCGAAGAGGCTGAGCAATGAACCCACACGTGACACTCGAATCTCTGGCGCAGCGTGTCGAAGCGCTGGAACGCGCCGTCGGCGTCTTCATGAAGCAAGTCGATGAGGAAGGACGCAAAATTCGCGAAGCCGAGCGAGCGCAGGCGCAAGAGGGGTTAATCGAAGAATGATCCTCCTCGACACGGACCACATCACTTTGCTGACGTACCCCGAAAGCGCACGCGGTTCACTTCCGATTGACGGCGATTCGCTCGGCGTGTTACACATTGACAATCTCAAGATGACACCGCTAATTGAGTGACCCGATGGGGCGAATTCCCAACCCGATTCGCGAGCGAATGCCGACGATGATTCGTCAGGTCGTGGCTCCGTGCGTGTCGGTTT
>JAYSYI010000529.1:0-10302 GCA_043727665.1 Limnoglobus sp.
TCGCCGTTCCGCTTGACGGCGTCGATCTTCACGAGCGACGCGATTGCGGGAACCGATCTCGCGGTCAAGTTACGTGTGGGTGCGGTCACGATCAACGACGTAATCGCACCGACGGCCCACCCCGCCACGCCGTTCGGTGGCCGGAGCGCGGCCGGTTGGGGCGTTACGCAGGG
The DNA here is from genome assembly GCA_043727665.1 of Limnoglobus sp. GTDB lineage: Bacteria > Planctomycetota > Planctomycetia > Gemmatales > Gemmataceae > Limnoglobus. The sequence continues at coordinate 174 of JAYSYI010000529.1, forward strand.
CGTTGAAGGATTGCTGGAAATGACGGTGCCACAAGTCGTGACGACGCGAAGGGGAAAGTTTCGGCCGCACATTGACGCGGCGATTTCGGGCAACCCGGCCGCAGGCGACGTGACGACGGGAATATTGCGAATGACACACGCCCGCCGGTGGCGCGAGCGATGGTCGGGAATGTGGCAAATGATTCGCGGGATGAAGAACGTCGGCAAAAACTAGATTTTATCGACCTGCCAGAATTCGAGATTGTCCATCGTAACAGGACGGCCCCACATCTGAACGACGACGGTGATTTTCGGCGTGTCGTTGTCGTCTTTGGCTTCGGCGATTTCCAGAACTTCGCCTTCTTGGCCGGCGAATGCCCCGTCGCGCAGGCGGACTTTGTCGCCCTTTTCGAGATCGATTTTGACCTTCACCTTGCGCGTGGTTTTGACATCGCCACCTGCCGCAGCGGAGAGTTCCGTACCGAGCATGACGGCGACTTCGCGGTCGCTCATGGGCGCAGGTGGCTTGTTCGGGCCGCCGCCGACGAAGTCGCCAACGCCACTGGTTTCGCGGAACAGATACAGGACTTGGTCGTTGAACTCGACCTCGGCCATCAGGTAGCCGGGATACTTTTTCTTTTCCTTGACGACTCGCTTTTCCTTTGTGACCTTCTCGCCGTCTTCGTTCTTCTTCGTGGTCTTCTTGACTTCGGTGACGCGCTCGACGGGGATGATGATTTGCGCGATGAACTCTTCGAGGCCTTCGACTTTGACGTTGCGTTCGAGGCGGGCTTTAATTGATTCTTCTTGGCCACTAGCCACCTTGACAACGTACCAACGCTTTTTGCTCTCGATCACCGGTGTCGGTTCGGGAACGTGAGCCGGTTCCGGCGGGTCTACCACCGCCGTGGCTGCGTCCGTCATCGGTTCGGAATCGGTTGTCATCACGTCGTCGGTCGTCATGTCAAACTCGGAATGGGGACTAGACCTTGTCTGCGTTACTTACCATGTACTCGATTGAGTCGGATCTGACGTTTTTACTTTCGTGGTAGCTTTCGGCAACACGCCAACGACGTCGGCGAGTAGCCAGCCCCAGAACAGGTCGATCACGAGCAGGAACCCCGTCAGCAATACCGTCGTGACGAGCACGACGATGGTGTCCTGGATCAGTCGCTTGCGCGACGACCACGACACTTTGTTGATTTCAGCTTCGGTGGCAATTAAAAAGTCGGCGAACGTTGGGATGTTTACGGCCCGCCAGGCGAGCCAAATGACGGCAGCGGCGAGCAACATCGGGACCGCATACTGCTTGTTGGAAAGTACGTTGAGCTTGCTGAGGCCGAACGGCATGGCGTATGACAGATCGCCGGTGCCGATCGTATTGTGGCTCATCATCGACCAGACGCCGCTGAGGCCGACCAACAGTAGACCACCGATTGTGTACTGACGGATGCGACGGCCTTGCGTCTTCTTATAGCCAACCGCATGGAACCAGCCATGTTCTTCGAGTGTGTGCATTGTGTTGATGCCACGCGGGCTGGTGAGGAACCAGAACGAGCCATAAACCAGTGCCGCACCGGCGACAGCACCGGGGATGTCGCCGAAGGTGAGGCCAACCGCGCGAGTGATGTAGAACGTGGCGATCACGCACGAGATGACGAGGAAGATTCCGCCGCGAAGTCCCTTGGGTGGATTCGCGCCGCCGAGTTGCGAGCCGACGTAAACGAGGCCACCAATGGCCGCAATCTGGATGGCGATCTGCAAGAACGACGACAGGAACGTCGCCGATTTCCCGCTGGGCAGAATTTCGCTGAGTATTCGGGGCACACCGAAGCCTGCGAGAACCACCCCACCGATGAGGAACGCGGCACCGGCGACACTGGCGAGCAGCAGTCGAGTATTCGGGTTCGTGGCGGTCGAAACTGGACTATTGGGTTGGACGGCAGTAGCCATTTCCATCCTTACTTGGCTGACGGGCGTTAGTGATGTTCGAACCGCTTGGCAGAGGCGGGAGCAGGTGCGGAAGGACTCGAACCTTCAACCTGCGGTTTTGGAAACCGCTGCTCTACCAATTGAGCTACGCACCTAAAACCGAGTCGGCCAACAGGCCGACACGTGTCTAACGGACGACAGAGAGCCTCTTGCTCGCTGTCGGACCGCAATTTACTTCTTCGCTGGTGGTGCGCCCTTGACGGGTGCGGCACCCTTCACGGGGATTGGCTCGGCAAGGATTTTGGTGACCACGCCCGAACCGACCGTACGACCGCCTTCGCGGATCGCGAAGCGGAGGCCTTCGTCCATGGCGACGGGCATCCCTTCCATCAGCTCGATGATGACGCGAACGTTGTCGCCTGGCATACACATTTCGACGCCTTCGGGAAGCGTGATGCTGCCCGTCACATCGGTCGTGCGGAAGTAGAACTGTGGCTTGTAACCACTGAAGAACGGCGTGTGACGGCCGCCTTCGTCCTTCGAGAGAACGTAAATGTTCCCTTCGAACCGCGTGTGTGGGGTGATGCTACCTGGCTTGGCGAGCACTTGGCCGCGCTCGATGCCTTCTTTGTCGATACCGCGAAGCAGCACGCCGACGTTGTCGCCTGCAATCGCACGGTCCAGAGTCTTCTGGAACATTTCGATGCCGGTGAGGACCGTCTTCGTGACTTCTTTACGCAGGCCGAGAATTTCGACTTCGTCGCCGACCTTGGCCGTACCGCGTTCGACGCGGCCGGTGGCTACGGTGCCACGACCCTTAATGCTGAACACGTCTTCGATGGCCATCAGGAATGGCTTATCTTCTTCGCGTTTTGGCTCGGGGATGTACGTGTCGAGCGCGTTCATCAACTCGTCGATGGACTTCGAGCCAGGGCCGTCGGTCTTCGGGTTTTCGAGTGCGTCCTTCGACTGACCGCGAATGATCGGGATCTCGTCGCCGGGGAATTCGTACTTCGTCAGCAGTTCGCGAACTTCGAGTTCGACCAGCTCCAACAGTTCTGGGTCGTCGACCGTGTCGCACTTGTTCAGGTACACTACGACGCGTGGCACGCCGACCTGACGGGCGAGCAGAATGTGCTCGCGGGTCTGGGGCATTGGGCCGTCGTTCGCGGCGACGACGAGGATCGCGCCGTCCATCTGGGCCGCGCCGGTGATCATGTTCTTGATGTAATCGGCGTGCCCGGGGCAGTCGATGTGGGCGTAGTGGCGCGCTTCGGTTTCATACTCGACGTGCGAAACGGCAATCGTCACGGTCTTGTTCGCATCGCGAACGATCCCGCCCTTGGCGATCGTCGAGTAATCCTTGAATTCTTTCAGCTTGTTCTTGAACGCTTGGCGTGCCAAGATTGCCGCCGTGGTCGTCGTTTTGCCGTGGTCGATGTGACCGATGGTGCCGACGTTCACGTGTGGCTTATTGCGTTCGAAAATACCCTTCGCCATCGCTCCTCCGCTGGGTCTACCAGTTGGTGTTTGATCTCGGATGCCGATCGACCGCCAACGGGCGGTGACCGAATTCCCTGCACATCTCGTCATCGAAAAAACTGTATCCGACACAGTTCCGCCGGGCCTTCCGGCGATCCGGTCGTCATCGAGAGCTGCTGATGGGAATCGAACCCATGACCTCTTCCTTACCAAGGAAGTGCTCTACCAGCTGAGCTACAGCAGCATCAAATTCCCCACAACCGACATTGTGTCGGTAATGAAAGGGATACGACCGCAACGCGGTTTCGGCCAGAGCGGGAGACGGGAATCGAACCCGCAACATCTTGCTTGGAAGGCAAGTGCTCTACCGTTGAGCTACTCCCGCAGTTCCAATTCGGAGTGTGGAATTCGGAATGCGGATTGGCATTTCAGTCGCCACTGCAGAAATGGAGTTGCCTCCGCTGATGATTCCGAAATCCGCATTCCCAATTCCACATTTCCAAAAAGACTGGGTAGAGAGGGATTCGAACCCCCGAACTCCGAAGAGGCCAGATTTACAGTCTGGTGCAATTGACCACTCTGCCATCTACCCAAATATCGTCTCGAAAGCCAGCGGTGGGAGTTGAACCCACGACCTACGGTTTACAAAACCGTTGCTCTACCACTGAGCTACGCAGGCGGTAACGCTAACGTAGGAACACAAGTCTTATGCGTCTTGGCGAATCGATTCAAGTCGAAAATCTCGCACGCGTCTTTTTTACAGAGTCCCCGTGCCGCATCCGGGTTCGCGTCTCAAGGCGAGAACCTCGTCTTGAGACGAATTTGTCGCGACTCGAAGACTTACCATTGCACTTTCCCGTTGCTGAACCAATTGCAATTGATTCTCATCTGTTCATCGCGGATGAAATATCATTTTCCACGATATCCAGAATCTCCAATTCACAATTCTAGTCGCCGCAGGTCTTTAGCCCAGCGGACTGAACATCATTCGCTCGTTTTTGCTTAGAATTTAGGTTCTACCTGGAAATCTCCGCGATAGGAACCGTGCCGACGTTTCTTACGGGGAAGAGCAATTTCTTGAGCGCGTCGGGGTCGATCGGTTTAACCATGTGGTGCGTGAAGCCTGCTTCTTGCGAGCGGCGTTTATCTTCGTCTTGGCCCCATCCGGTGAGCGCGACGAGCACGATCTTTTCGCCCCACGATTGTTCGCGAATGCGGCGACAGGCTTCGTAGCCGTTGAGCCGTGGCATCCCGATATCGAGCAAGATCACATCGGGGCGAAATGCGGTCGCCATTTCGACGGCTTCCATGCCATCGTTCGCCGTGCGAACCTCGCTGCCGAGGATTTTCAGGATCATCGACAGCGTAATTGCCGAGTCTTCGTTGTCGTCGGCAACCAACACTTTCAAAGCCGTGGCGTGCGGCGGGTCTTGTGTAACGTGCGTCGGATTCGCCATCGGTTTCTCACTGCTCGCAATTGGTAATCGCACGATGAATTCACTGCCTTTGCCGTGGCCATCGCTACGGGCTTCGACGGCCCCGTCATGCATCTCGACCAGCCGCCTCACGAGCGTCAGCCCGATACCCAACCCGCCTTGCGATTTCTCCAGCGAGCGATCGACTTGCGTGAACATCTCAAAGATTTTCGGCAGCATCTCCGGCGGAATGCCAACGCCGGTATCGCGGATACTTACCTTCATCCTTCTGCCTTCATCCTCAACACTCGCCACTAATTCGATGCGGCCCCCGCTCTCGCTGTACTTCGCGGCGTTGTTGAGGAGGTTGGAGAAAATCTGCCCGAGCCTTGTCGCGTCGGCGTCGAGGAAGATCGGATCCGGTGGCAGCTTCATGATGAGCGTGTGGCCGCCGGCGTCGATAATGGGGCGGCTCGTTTCCACGGCGTCGTTCAGCACCGTTGCGAGTTCGACTCGCTCCTTGCGGAGTTGCAGTTTCCCGCGGCTGATGCGGCTCACATCGAGCAAGTCGTCGACGAGGTGGACCATCTGCGTCAGTTGCCGTTCCATCATCGTGCGGACACGCTCGATCGTGGCCGTGTCGTCTGCGATCCGCAGAATTTGCAAGCCGTTGCGGATCGGCGCGAGCGGGTTGCGGAGTTCGTGTGCCAGTGTCGCGAGAAATTCATCCTTGCGGCGGTCGGCCTCGGACAGTTCCGCCGTGATCTTGCGCAAATCTTCCTCTAATGCCTGCTGTTCGGTAATGTCGGTGTTGGTGCCGAACCACTGCACCACTCGCCCGCTAGTGTCCTTGACCGGCATCACACGCGTAAGGAACGGGCGGAATTTCCCGTCGGCACCTCTGAGCGGGAACACCATGTCGAACGGCTCGCCGGTCGCAAGCGATGATTTCCACCGCTCGATGACCTTCGGCAACACCTCGGGGTTGTGGACGCTCTCCCAGCCCCAACCCTCCTGCAAGTCCGGACGGGTTCCCGTATAGTCGTACCAGCGTCGGTTGTACCAGTAGATGTAACCGTCTGCGCGAGCCATCCACGCCAATTGCTGGATGTTCTCGGCCATCGCGCGGAAGCGGATTTCGCTCTCGCGCAGTTCTTTCTCGGCCCGCTTGCGTTCGCTCAGGTCAACGATAAACGACATTCCGGCCCGGTCGCAGTCCTCGAAGCGAATGCCCGCAATCAGGATCGGCACGCGCGAGCCGTCCTTGCGGAAGTACTCTTTCTCGTATGCGTTGGCCCGGCCGGATTTGCGCAACTCGGCGATACCTTCATCGTTGCGCTGCGTCCACTCGGGTGGCGTCATCGCGCGGAAGTCGAGCCGACCGGCGGCAACATCGGCGGCGGTGTACCCCATCATGTTCAAAAAATGTTCATTCGCCGCCGTGATGACGCTGCGTTCGAGATCCCACTCGATCATCCCAACCGACTGCGCATCGAACACCCGTCTCAAACGCTCCTCGCTGCGGCGCAACTTCTCCACATCTCGCTTCTGCTCGGTAATGTCGGAATGCACGCCGACCCATTCGCGAATTACGCCACGGTCATCGATCACCGGCACCGCCCGAATCGTGCAGTTGCGCCATTCGCCATCGTACCGACGTACGCGGTGTTCGTAAACGAAGAAATTCTGTTCGGCCACCGCTTCGTTCCACGCATCGATCGTCGGTTGCGCATCGTCCGGATGGACGGCCTTAGCCCAGCCGAAACCTTGATACTCCTCGAGTGTCTGTCCCGTGAAGTTCCCCCAGCCCGGCTGCTCGCCCGCCATTCGGCCTTGGGCATCGTTCGTCCAGATCAGGCTACTCACCGCTTCGACTGCCGCGCGGAAACGCCATTCGCTCGCCCGTAACTTATCCTGTTCTCGATACCGTTCGCTCACGTCGCGGAACACCAGCACGCAGCCGACGATCTGGCCGTCCTCCGTGCGGATTGGGCTGGCACTGTCGTCGATCGGTCGCTCGCTGCCGTCCTTGGCGATCAGAATCGTGTGGTTCGACAGCCCGACGATGATGCCTTCCTTCAACGCACGGATCGCAGGATTTTCGACCGCTGCCCGCGTCCATTCATTGACGATGCGAAACACCTGCGTCAACGGCTGGCCCGTCGCTTCGGCATTCGTCCACCCCGTTAGCGATTCGGCGACGACGTTCATGTACGTGATGCCACCGCTCCGGTCGGTCGATATCACCGCATCGCCGATGCTGGCGAGTGTAGACCGGGTCAACTCGGCCTTTTCGCGGGCTTGCTCTTCCAATCGCCTGCGTTCGATGTACTGGGCGATGCCATTGGCGAGAGGGGCGAGTTCGGTCAAGATACCCTGACTGAGCGTGTGGCGGGCAAATATCGCCATGACCCCGACGACTCGGCCTTCGATCGCGAGTGGGTAGCCGGCGAAGGCCACCATGCCTTCTCGCGCCGCCCACGCCCGATCACTCACGTTGGGATCGTCCGTCACGGAGTTGCTGAGGTGGGGCTGACGGGTACTGGCGATTCGCCCGATCTTGAACTGACCGACTGGAACTCGGCTGTGCGGCCCGTCCAAGTGGGTGTAAAGCCCCGCACTGGCTTGTAAATTCAATACATTATCCATATCGTTCAACATCCAGATGCGGGCGAATGCCACGTCGAGGCTTCGGACGAGCGCATCGCAGCACTGATGCAGAGCCATCGGTGTGGTTTGTGCCAAAGCGAGGGCAATGCTGACATCGGCCCGCAATGCGACCAACCGCGTCCGCTCGGCTCGAGCGACCTCCTCGCGTTTGCGTTCGGTGACGTCGCGGAACACCAGCACGCAACCGACAATTTGTTCGTCCTTGCAGCGGATCGGGCTGGCACTGTCGTCGATTGGCCGCTCGCTACCGTCTTTGGCGATCAAAATCGTATGGTTCGCCAGCCCGACGATGACGCCTTCCTTCAACGCCCGCGTCGCCGGGTTTTCTACCGCCTGCCGAGTCGATTCGTTGACGATGTGAAACACCTGCGTCAAAGGCAACCCCACCGCTTCATCATTCGTCCACCCCGTCAGCGATTCGGCTACGGCGTTAAGGTAAGTGACGCCGCCGTTGCAGTCGGTGGAAATGACGGCATCGCCGATGCTCGCCAGTGTAGTCCGTAGCCGTTCTTTCTGTTCGGCCAACAGTTCGGTAGAACGCAGCTGATGGCGATCGTTCCACCGGATGAGCAAGAATACCGCTCCCAGCATCAGCAGCCCCGCCCCGCCCGTCAGCAGCCCAATCGACAGCGATTGCTGCAACGCTTCGGTTTGCATTTCTTTATCCGCGTTGGCGATTCGGCGCGCATTCCGATCCGCCAGCCAGGTGCTGAATAGCAATACGCCGCACGCCAGGACGAAGCCCACGAACGTGGCGGTCGAGTCGCCCATCAGGCGGGGAAAAAAGGTCTTTTTCGGCATTCTGACCGTAGGAAGGCAGTGTGACGAGGATAACAAAACTGACTAATAGTGTTCTTAATGCGAGTATCGTTCGACGGCAATGGACAAATCGAGCGAACTCGACAAATGGCGACAGTGGGCCGTGCCATTTCGATTCGCGGTCACCAGCGGATTCGTAGAATTACGAGATAAGTGGGTTCGGCCGGACGTGCTGATGCAGGATTCGCAGAAGATGGAACCGTTAGCACAACAATATTTCGACCTCGCCGAGACGACGGGTAGCTTCATTCACGACATGAAAAACCACCTCGGCACGGTGCTTTTGAACCTGCAACTTCTCGCCGAAGATTTCGAAGAACCCGAGACGCAAAAGGAACGCCGTGCCCTCGAGCGATTTCGCCTCATGGAAGGCGAGTGTCAACGACTCGTGGGCTTGTCGAACGACTTCCTGCGGTTCGCGCGCGTCGATGAACTTTACCTCGAATCCGTCGAGCTCGACACCGTGATCGCGCGCATGGTCGACTTCCTTTCGCCAACAGCGCGGCAATGTAACGTCGATGTGAACTGGTACCCGTCGCCAGACTTGCCGATGGTTCGGCTCGACCGCGATATGTTCGAAAAAGCCCTGTTAAACCTGATGCTGAACGCCGAAGATGCGATGCCCAACGGCGGCACGCTGACGCTGCAAGCGCGAAGCGAAGGCGCGTATGTCGTGCTCGATATCATCGACACGGGCACCGGGATTTCCCCCGAACTGTTACGTAAAATCTTCAAGCCATTTCAGACGACAAAACCCGACGGTAACGGCCTCGGGTTGGCCACTGCTCGCCGCGTCGTCGTGGCGCACGGCGGATCAATCGACGTGCAAAGCGAACTCGGCCACGGTACAAAATTCACCATCCGCCTCCCTGCTGTGACACACCCATGACAGTCCCGGTTTTACTGCTGTTATTGTTCCTGTTGTTTGTCGTGGCCATACTGTATTCGTCGGTGGGCCATGCGGGCGCATCGGGGTACCTCGCGGTGATGGCGCTGTTCGGATTACAGCAATCGCTGGCGAAGCCGACGGCGTTGTGCCTGAACATTCTGGTGGCGACGATCGCGCTCATCCTGTTCGCGCGATCGCACTATTTCTCGTGGCGGGTCGTTTGGCCGTTCGCGCTCGGTTCCGTGCCGTTTGCCTATCTGGGAAGCGTAATCTCGATCTCGGACCAGACGTATAAAATTGCCGTCGGCATCGTGTTGTGGGTAGCAGCGCTGCGAATAGCGTTCGGAAATGTGCGTACACCACGCGGGCATACCGTCCATCCGCCGGTGCTGTTGGCGATCGTCATTGGCATTGGGATCGGCATGTTATCGGGGATGACGGGCACGGGCGGCGGCATCTTTCTCACGCCGCTTCTGATCGTGTTTCGCTGGTCGGACCCGAAGCCCGCCGCCGGTGTATCGGCGGCGTTCATTCTCGTCAATTCGCTCGCCGGGCTTGCGGGGCAGTGGCAAAACGGCCTCGTGTTACCCCCGGAGATGCCATACTGCCTTGTCGCGGCAGGCAGTGGCGGGCTGATCGGCTCGTACCTCGGTGCCACCCGTTTCGGTGGCACGATGCTATTGCGGTTACTCGCCGCCGTGCTGATCGTCGCCGGGGCGAAGCTGATTTTCACTTGAAAATCAGCGTTGCACGCGGGCGGAGCCGCCCTTGGCGAACTCCTCGACTTCGTGCCGCTTGGCCATCGTCACATCGCCGGGGAAGGTCGTCAGCATCGCGCCGTGTGCCCAACCGAGGCGGAGCGCTTCCTCCGGTGGGCGACCCGTAAGTAGCCCGTAAATCAGTCCCGCCGCGAAGCCATCGCCACCGCCAATGCGGTCGACGA
>JAYSYI010000530.1:0-10264 GCA_043727665.1 Limnoglobus sp.
GTTTTTGATAATGAACACTGATAAAGCAAGTGACGGGGTTTGAATTGCGCAACTTCAAAACTTGTGTTCTAACGTGTCGGGCTGACGGGATTGTCAGTCCAAACGGGTTGGTAGCCTGACGCTTTACCCTCGCAATCAATTCTAAAAAGCTGAAACTCTACTCGCTCGCGGGAAGTAATCACGAGCAGAAACCAAACGACCATTTCGAGGGATGCATATCATGAGGCCGCTTCGCCTATCGTCGCTTGCAATCGCCTTCGTTTGGCTTCTGGCACCGCAACTGATGGCCGCGCCGCCAGACCCGCTCCGGTGGATTCCCACCGAGGCGACGCTCGTCATTAAAATCGAGAAGCCACGCGAGTTTATCGAAGGCGTCGTCAAGCGCGATGCCTATCAGAGCCTGCGGAAATTCCCACAAGTTCGCGAGTATCTGGAATCGACGCAAGTGCGACGATTCTTGCAAATCGTCTCCTACATGGAGACCGAACTCGGTGCGCCGTGGCCCGCACTCATCGACAAACTGGCGGGTGGTGGCATCGCACTCGGCACAGTGATTGGTGCCGAACCGGCCCCCACAGTGATCGTGATTCAAGGCACCGATGAAGCCGCCACCACGAAAGCGTACGAGCTATTTCTGGTGGGCATTCGCGATGAATCGAACCGCGATGGCACGAAGCAAGAACTCGTGAAAGCGACTTACCGCGAAGTGTCGACCGTGCAATCGGGAAAGGAAGTCTTTCTCGCACGAGTCGGCGCGGCAATCGTTTTCGCGAACAAACAAGCGGTGTTTCATGCCGCATTAGACTTGGCCACGATTAACAGCACGAACGGCGTGCTGACGAAATCGACGCTCCCCGCCGCTCGCAAAATCGCCGGTAAAGATCCCGTGGCGTGGGCGTGGCTGGACTTCGCCAAAGTGAAAGCGACCCCGCAAGGCAAAGACTTCTTCGAAGCGACGCGGAAAGACGTGTTGCAAACCGTCGTCGTTGGGAGCAGTATCGACGCGGCCCGCCGTTCGGACTTCCTCGCGTTCGTTCTCGATCAATCGCCCGACGGTTACGCCTTCCGGTTGCGAATGCCCGCGAAGCGTGCCGAACTCGATAAGGCGATGGCCGTCCACGCCCCGATGAACGGCGAACCCGGCTCACGGCCCTTGCTGCAACCGAAGGGCACAATTTACAGCCAAAGTTTCTACCTCGACCTCGGCTATTTGTGGAAAGAACGCAAGACGCTGTTCAACCCAGAGAACCTCAAGGACATTGAAAAAGGCATCGCGGACATCGACAAAGTGCTGCCCGGAACAACGTTCGGAAACTTGCTCGAAATGTCGGGGCCGTACCACCGGATCGTCTCGGTGCAAACGGACGAGAAACTGTACGCCATCGAGCCGGGGCAGCGCATTCCGCCGACCGCGTATGTGGGTTCGATGCGAGACAAAGAGTACGGCCGAACGATGGATGGCGTACTGCGTGCGGCCGCGCTACTCGGTAGCTTTCAGACTGGCTGGAAGATGAAGGAGACGATGCACGACGGCGTGAAAATCGTCACGTATCGCTTCCCCGAAAATGCTGAGCCGAAGTACGACGACCCGACGAAGTTGCGGTTCAACGCCGCCCCGAGCTTTGCCATCGTCGGCGATCATCTCATCGTCGGCTCGACGCCGGGCATCGTGAAATTACTGATTCCCGAACTGAAAAAGGAATCGAAGGCCGATGGTTCCCCTGTCGTCTGGCGAGCGACCGGCTACGCGGCGGGCGGGGCCGAGTTGCTACTCGCGAACCCCGAACCGACGATCACGCAGACGATCCTGACGCAAGGCATCGGCCTCGCCGAAGCCAAGAAGCAAGTCGAAGACTTCGCCGCCTGGCTACGAACCGCCGGGCAGTTGAACCTCAGCATCGATCACGCAAAAGACTGGTACGAAATGAAACTCGATTGGACATTCGGCAAGTAGCTTGCAGTTGTCAGCTTTCAGCAGTCAGCCAATCCGGCATCAGATGATGGGTGACGATTTTCCCCGTTCGGTTCTGGCTGACAGCTGATCGCTGTAAGCTGACAGCTTTCCAAGAGGAGACCAACATGGCACGCGATACGACGACTTGGGAAGCTTACTCGCCTTCGGCGAAGAACCCGTGGGATATCAAAAAGGTCGGGCACCTGTATCGGCGTGCGGGGTTCAGTGCGACGCATGCGGAGCTTCTGCAAGGCGTGACGGATGGCCACGAGAAGACGATTGCCAAGTTGCTGAACGGCACCGCAGCGGACCCCGACTTCGACCGGACCTCCGAGTTCATGGCGAGCGAACGCAGTATGCCCGCCGGTACACCCGGGGTACAACTCGCGGCGTGGTGGCTCGATCGGATGATCCGCAGCCCGCACCCGCTTCGCGAAAAGATCGCGTTGTTTTGGCACAATCACTTTGCCACGAGCATCGCGAAAGTCGCCAACGCCCGTTACATGCTCGGGCAGTATCGCCTCGTTTACACGCACGCGCTCGGCAGTTTCCGCGAACTCTTACGCGAAATGTCGTTCGACCCTGCGATGCTGATTTGGCTCGATGTGAAGGAAAGCAAGAAGGGCAAGCCGAACGAAAACTACGCCCGCGAACTGATGGAACTCTTCTCGCTCGGCATCGGCCATTACACCGAAGCCGACATTCGCGAAGCCGCGAAGGCGTTCACGGGTTACGATGTCAAGTACGGAAAAATGACCTTCACCGAGAAGGAACACGACGGCAGTTCGAAGTCCGTGCTGGGTAAAAGTGGCGATTTTAAGGGTGCGGACATCGTCGAGATTTGCCTCGCGCAAGCCGCGTGCCCACGGTTTCTGACTCGGAAACTGTATGCGTACCTCGTCTCCGATACCGACGTACCGACGGCGGAGGAACTCGAGCCACTCGCGCAAATGTACAAGGCATCCGGGTACGACACCGGCAAGCTCGTCGAGACGATCTTGCGGTCGAATCGCTTCTTTTCCAGTGCGGTTTATCGAACGAAGGTGAAAGCCCCCGTCGATTTCGCGGTCGGCATCGTTCGTGGCCTCGAAGGAAACGTCGGCCCGTTGAACCTGGCGAATGCGATGGCATCGCTCGGGCAGGTGCTCTTCGCGCCGCCTTCGGTGAAAGGCTGGGACGGCGGGGCCGCATGGCTGAACGCCCAGACGTTGCTGTTCCGCCAGAATCTCGCACTCTCGCTCACTTCAACCGAAGACACGCGATTCGGCCGACGTTGCGACCCTGTGAATGTGTTGGCGAAGCACGCGAAAGCGACCGACGCCGATGCGGTGAGTTTCTTTCTCGATGTCTTCTTGCAAGGCGACGTCGCACCGGATGCGCGCATGAAACTGCTCGATTATCTGGCGAAATCGAAGACGGCGAAGTACCCGCCGTTCTGGTCCGCCGAAGAAGTGCAACAACACCGAATGCGAACCGTCGCACACTTGGCACTGACACTACCCGAATTCCAACTGGCGTAAATTCAACTGCTGTTTCCGAATTCCGAACTCCGAATTCCGCATTTCCACACACTGGTGAACTATGACGAACCGACGCAGCTTTCTCAAATCCTCGACGCTTCTCGGCTTCGGTACGACGGTGCCGACGTTCCTTGGGCGTGCGGCGCATGCGGCACCGGCAGCGGGCAAGCTCGGCGCGAAAGACACCATTCTCGTCGTCGTGCAACTTACAGGCGGTAACGATGGCCTGAACACCGTCATCCCGTTCAAGGATGAGCTTTATTACAAGCACCGCCCGACGATCGCGATCTCCAAGGACAAGATTTTCGGCCTCAAGGATGGCCTCGGTTTACACCCAAGTTTCGCATCGGTCGGTCGGCTTTTGAACGACCGTGCCGCAGCGTGCATCGTCCAGGGCGTCGGCTACCCGAACCCCGATCAATCGCACTTCCGCTCGATGGATATTTGGCACGCGGCAAGTACCGCCGAGAACCTGACCGAAGGCTGGATTGGCAAGACGCTGAAGGCAAAGTCGATGCCCGCGTTCCACCTCGCCGCCGGGAACGAGATTGCCCCGCTCGCGTTGAGTGGTGCCCCCGCCTGCGTTCCATCGATTACATCGCTCGACGATTTCCAGTTGCGAACCGGCGGCGCGAACGGCAAAGACAATCAAGCGCAAAAGAAGATCATCGAAGACGTGGCGAAGGGCGATGGTCCGATGGGGCAACCGAACCTGCTCGACTTCGTTCGACGCACCGCAACGAACACCTACGAAAGCACCGAGCGCCTGCAACAGATCGGCAAAACCTACGAACCGAAGGTGCCGTACCCGACCTCGGCATTCGCGGGGCGACTCAAACTGACGGCACAACTGATCGATGCGGGGTTGGGCGCACGAATTTTCTACGTCTCGCTCGATGGCTTCGACACGCACGCGGGGCAAGGCAGTCTCACGGGATCGCACGCGAATTTGCTCGAAACTGTCTCGGCAGGCATCTCGGCGTTCTACCGCGATCTTGCCGAACGCGGCAACGGCGACCGCGTCTGCGTCATGACGTTCTCCGAGTTCGGACGGCGTGCCAAAGAGAACGGCAGCCACGGCACCGATCACGGCTCGGGCGCACCGATGTTCCTCGTCGGCGGCAAAGTCAAAGCGGGCATCGTCGGCGAACACCCGAGCCTCGCGAAACTCGAAGACGGCAACCTCGTCCACGCGATCGACTTCCGCCAAGTTTACGCCACTGTGCTCGACAAATGGCTCGGCCTCGACGCCACCGCAATCCTCGGAAAGAGCTATAAGACACTGGATCTGTTTGCGTGAGGAAGCTAAGCCACTGCTGCGATACGTTTTGTCAGCCCGACGCACAAGCTTGCGCGTCGAGCTGACAAAACGTATCGCATCACCCCGCGCGAAGTCTAAATTGAGCGGAACCTTTCGTCGATCACTTTTGCACTTTGACAAATCCCGAATCTCGTTCTCCACAGATACCGTTGACACGTTTGGAAACCGCGTTATAAGACGGGACGCAATCAGCGAGTTGGGAGCGACGAATGTCCGACGAGGTGACCCCGGTATCGGTGTTGATGGGGGAAATCCGCCAGTTTGCGGAGGTCCGCGGCTGGGAGCCTTACCACTCGCCGAAGAACCTGGTGATGGCGCTCGCAAGTGAAGTCGGCGAGCTTTGTGACTTGTTTCGATGGCTGACACCGGAAGAATCGCGAGAGCTCGTTCGCGACCCCGAGCGTCGCACGGCGGTTGCGGACGAGATCGCGGACGTGGCGAATATCGTGCTTCTGTTGAGCTGGCACACCGGGATCGACCTCACGACGGCGATCCGCGAAAAGATGGTCAAGAACGCGAAGAAATATCCCGCGCCGGGTGGTGCGGAGACGGGTTTGCCGAGCTGAGTGGGAGTTCTCAGCAACGGGTTGCGTTCTTGGGGAAGAACGATACCCGTGTTCTTTTTGCCTTGTTTCGTAGGGGGGCGGTATCATGCGCATTCGACCGATTTGGGTCTTGGTTCCGTCCTTCGCCGCAGCCGGCGTCTTCACATATTCCATCGTATCCGCACAAGAAACCCCGCCACCATTCGGGTTTTACCCCGCGAAGGTTTCGCCATCGACCAGCACGAGCGGTCAAGGCCCGACCTACATTCGACCGCTCAACGGGCCGGGCCAAAACTCGTACCCCGCAGCACCCGCTGGCACAGCGGACTACGGCTCCGCATTGCCCGCACCCACAGTGACGTACCCCGACCCGTCTACGGGCCGGACGAAGCTCACGCAACCCGTCACGGCTGGTCCCGCAGGCAAAACCGCACCGACGGTTCGTCTCGCATCGGCGATGGAGCCGGTCGTGAATGTGCCGTCGCCTAAGTTTAACGTCGAGCCACCCGCACCGACGATCAAGATGATCCCGCCCGACGCGAACCTTGCACCGCGAGTTCCGTCACCGACATTTGGCACACCGCTACCACCGCCGAAATTGACGGTCGAATCGTCGATGCCGACCGAACCGAAACCACTGCCGCTGACCGCACCGATCCAGTATGGGCCGACGCCGCTGATCCCTGTGTTGACGGCACCGCCCGCGATTGCGATCGCTCCGGTCGTGACGCCACCTACGCTGACACCACTGAGCGGGCCAGTGATGCTCATGCCAGTGCCGAGCATGGCCGCCGAGCCGCTGGAAGCCAAAGCGCCGGCCATTCGCACCGCGTCCAGCCCGTTCCCAACGACGCCGCAATTGGCTAAGAGTTCGCCGACGATCGGCCTCGAAGTGATCGCACCGGAGACGATTGGCGTCGGACAAAATTTGACGTACGAGTTGGTCGTCCGCAACACGGGAGCCAGTTCCGTAGCGAATGTTCGCGTCGAAGAAGAGATCTCGGCGGGGGCGAAATTCGTATCGAGCGAGCCGAACAGCGAACGTTCCGGTGAGCGCCTTTCGTGGACGCTCGGCGACATCGATGCGGGCGGCGAAAAACGGATCAAGATTACGGTCAAGCCTGCCGATGAAGGCGAAGTCCGCAGTCGTGCAATCGCCACATTCACGACGGCAACCGAAGCCCGCGTCAAAGTCACGCGGCCGAAAATTGGTCTGTCCGTGAAAGGCAACGAATCGGCTCGCGTCGGCGATGAAGTCGCTTTCCAGATCCGCATCGCAAACACCGGCACAGGCACCGCTGCGAAGCTGATGCTGCAAGCGAAACTATCTGACGGGCTGCACCACCCGCAAGGTGGCGTGATCGAAGCCGAGATTTTGAACCTAACCGCCGGGGAATCGAAAACGATTACACTTCGCGCACTGGCAACGAAAGCAGGCGCGCATTCGTGCTCGATCGTGGCATCGGCCGATGGCAACCCCGCAGAAACGACGCAAGCGACCACGACGGTCGTCGAGCCAATCCTACAAGCGAAGCTGACCGGCCCCGCACGCTGCATGGTGCGGGCCGAGCCAGAGTTCAAAATCGATCTGGCAAACCCTGGCACAACGGGGACCGATCCGGTACAAGTATGGGCCGTCGTTCCCGAAGGTTTCGAATACATTCAGGCGAGCGATGGCGGAAACTATCAGGTGGCCAGCCGCACGGTGATGTGGAAACTCGCCGCGATGGGCACCGGCTCGACGAAATCTCTGACGATGAAATTTCGTGCGGCGGCAGCGACCGAAGCGACGATCAAGATTGTCGCGCAAGCGGCAACGCCCGTACCGAACGCGATGGAAACGAACGGCGTGATTCCTGCCGGAGGCCGTGGTGCGGGGCGAGTTCTCGAAGCGAAAGCGGAGGCAACGGTGAAGGCCGAGGGCGTCCCCGCGATTCGCTTCGAAGTGATCGATATCGAAGACCCCGTCGAAGCCGGTAAGGAAGCGATTTACGAGATCAAAGTCGTGAACCAGGGCACGGCGGCTTGCACGAATGTCGTCGTTGCGGCCACGCTTGCCGAGGGCACTGCGGCTACCGGTGCAACGGGGCCGACACAAGCTCGCGGCCAAGGCCAAAGCATCAGCTTCGACGGCATCGCGTCGCTGGCACCAAAACAAGAGGCCTCGTTCCGGGTTCGCGTGAAAGGCAACCTGGCGGGCGATTTGAAATTCAAAGTTCAGTTGACGTGCGACGAAATTCGCACGCCGATCGTGAAAGAAGAAAACACGCGATTCCTGAAGGAATAGCAGTGGGGTTGGCCAGTCCCGACTCGTTTGGGGAAGCGAACGGGGCTGACCTTGAGTGTTGGTAGTGACAGTGTTACTATCCGGCGGCACGACGGGGACACGTCGGCACAGGCCGCACGGAACGGAATTCATTGCCATCGGCGGAACTTGTCGGGAAGCACCGAAGCTGGCAGGGGGAGGGAGTCCGTTTATGAATGCGACGCGAACGATGGAACGTACCGAGACCGTGAAAATTCACATTCGCTGGATGATTCGCCGCGATATGGCGGACGTTCTGAAGGCGGAGCAAGAGAGCTTCGATTATGCTTGGACCGAAGACGATTTCCTCCGATGCCTCCGCCAGCGGAACTGCATCGGAATGGTTGCCGAGACGAAAGATCGCGTGATCGGCTTTATGATCTACGAACTGCACAAGAGCCGGTTGCACGTGCTGAACTTCGCGGTGGCACCGAATTTCCGGCGATCCGGAATCGGCTGCCAGATGGTCGGAAAGTTGATCGGTAAACTTTCCAGCCATCGACGGTCGAAGATCACGCTGGCGGTTCGCGAGCGAAACCTCAGCGCGCAATTGTTCTTCCGGCATCAGGATTTCAAGGCGAAGCGGGTTCTGCGGAAATACTACGAAGACAGCGGCGAGGATGCGTTCCTAATGGAGTATCGCATCGACGACGCGATCGAAGAAGCGATTGCACCGTTTAACCGGATCGCGCAGTTTGAAGAGAATTAACTGGCTGACGCACCGCGAAATGAAAATCTCGAAGAATGGCCCGTTCGGGAGCACGATACGTGCAACCGGTCGGGCCGATTGTATATGTGGGGAGAGCAAACATGGACGCATTCGGTAGCCGGTTCGTACGACGGGTGTTGGCGGTGTTTGTCGCGGTGGCGCTCGTTGGTTTCACCGTACTTGGCCGGAATCGCTTGGCGTATGCAGACCCCGTTCCCGTGATTGTTTTACCATCCGCACGCAATGCGGAGCCGCGCGTCGACACGGCGGTAGTCCAGTCGCGGGCCGTGGTGCCGCCTTTGCCCGCGCCGCCGATCTTTCGCAGCGATGCGATTCCGAATCGTGCGTCCGACCTTACATTTCCTGCATTCAAAGTACCGGAATTACTCGCGCCGTTACCCGAACCGCCAGTGAAATTGTTGCCGATCAAGAAGCCGGAATTGTTGCCACCACCTCTGGAAATCGTAACGATACCGATTCCCGTATCGATTGACACGGAACGGATTGCACCCACGATTTCGTCGCCGAACGTGGTTGTCAAAGAGGCTCAAAATAAATCACAGCATTATGCTCCCACGGTGTGGGGAGAAAGCCCAGTGGCGAAAAAGAAACCAGAAATGGTTCACGAAATACCACGACCGGAACTTCCCGCGTTGTTCGAACCGTCGCTGCCGAAGAATCCGCTGCCACTCATCGAACCGACAATTCTCCCGCCACCCAATTACTCCTTGCAATTGCCAAAACCATCGCATATCCTCAAGCCAATGGAGCCGGTTGCGCCTTTCGTTGCGATGCCGGTCGCGCAAGTGGTGGAAACGGCACCCGTGCCGAAGCCGATTGCCGAGTCTGCGCCCGTAGTATTGAACACCAAGATTGCACCTGGAGAATTCATCATGCCACTGTCACTTCGCAGAATCGCACTGTCGACCATCGTGGGGGCCACGCTGATGGTCGCCCCGGCGTTTGCCGACAACCTCGACAAAAAAGACGACACCACAAAGCAAGAATTCGAGAAAACCAACGCGCTGATCGCCGAGATGAAACGCGACTTGGCAGACCTCAAAGCCAAAGAACTCGCGAGCATCAAGAAGGAAATCGATGCGCTCAAGGAATCGAACAAACAGACACAGATCTTCCTCGAAGGTGGCAGCGACAAAGGTTCCGCAACCGATGGCCTTTTGAAGAAGATGAGCCGCCTCGAAGAAACGCTCGCGGCCGTCGACAAGAAGCTTCAGCTACTCGACACGAAGTTGTCCGCAAGCACGCGAGCGGCAAGCTCCACTTCGGAGAGCGCGAAGGCCGTCATCGAAACGGGCAGCGTCAAGATCGTGAACGACTACGAAGTCGAAATTTCCATCGTCGTCAACGGCAAAGCGTTCCGTATCGACCCGAAGGAAACGAAGAACATCGACGTTCCTGTCGGTTCGTTGAAGTACCAACTCCTCGGAAGCGGTTCGTCCGAAACCACGCGAACGGTCAAGGACAAAGAAATCGTCACGCTCTGGGTTCACTAAACGCGAACCGTTGTTTCGCCTTGTTTTTGACACCGACGAGGCGAGCGACAATGACAATCACAATCGATGGCTATGCAGGAACGGGCAAATCGACGGCGGCATGCCTACTCGCGGAGGCCATCGGGTACGAACTCCTCAACACCGGTGCGATGTATCGGGCAATCGGCGAAGTTCTCGACCGCGAAGGAATCGACGTCGAACACGTACCACGTGCAGTGATGTCGATTCGCAGCATCGTTAAAAAATGCCACTTCGAGTTACGCAACAACATCGTGCTCATTAACGGCGAAGATCGAAACGCACACCTTCGCACCGAACGCATGAACGCGCTTGCTAGCAAAGTCGGTACGTTCAAGGAAGTGCGAGAACACCTCAAAGCCGAGCAAATTCGCATCG
>JAYSYI010000531.1:0-10248 GCA_043727665.1 Limnoglobus sp.
TGATCGCGGGGGCGGTCATCCAGATTCGCCGTGGATACCGGCCCGGAACGAACCTGAAGGCGTTCCCGCTCGTGGTTTTGCTCGAATCGCCGTTCTGGATTTACGCGGGCCTCGTGGTGGGGTTGGCCATCGGCCTCGTCGTCGAAGTCGATGTCGATTCGGCCGAACCGGTCACCGGCTGGCTCGCGTACTTCGTCGTCGGCGGCGCGGTTCTCGGGTACGGCTTCCAGCAGTTGCGCGAAGTCAAAGACTGGGCCTGGCGATTCGGCTTAGCGGCCATCGTCGGCGCGGCGCTCGTTTACTTTGCCATCTATTATCTCGAACAACTCGGTTTATCGGCGGCGTCTGCGAAGCAGAATTTCGCGTTCATCGTGCTTGCCGGGTTGCCGTTCTTTTATCTGCTAACGTTCTGCGGTGAGGCCGAAGAATCCGAAGTCGAGATTGCCGCGATCTGTGCCGCGCTCGGCATCGGGCTGTATCTGCTCGGCATCGAATCGGGTGCCGATCTGTTTGCAGGCAAGCTGATTTTCTTCGCGCCGTTGATCGTGTACTTCGTCTACGTCACGCGGATCATGCCGGGGTTGCGCGTGTTCAAGCACGTGCTGCGCGGCTACTCGGCGCTCAACCTCGGGCAACACCTGCCCGCGCTCATCAGCTTCAAACGTGCCTTGCGGCTCAGCCCGACGAACGAACTCGCGACGCAGGGAATGTGGGCGTTGCACCAGGATGTCGATGTGACGAAACTGGCATCGGATTCGGCGCTGCTCGATCATCTCGATTACGATTTCTGTTTGAACCAAGCCGGGTCGATGTTGCTCGGCGGGCAGGTGCCAACGGTGGCGCAACGCCAGAAAGCCGGACAGATGTTGTCGCTGGTCGAACGGCAAGCGCCGAAACTCGCAGCCCGCGTCGATTACCTGCGTGCTGTCTCGCAAACGCACGCCAAGGAGTTCGACGCCGCCGCCGACACACTCACGCGATTGCTCGACCCGGAGACGCCGTACGACACCGCGAAGCGGAACCCCGTATTGTTCGGTGCGTGGGACTTGGCGACGCGGTTGCACCCGGAGTTAGTCAAGCGCCTCGGCACGAACGAACTCGCGAAGCCGGGCCGTCGCATGTCCGCGATTGCTGCGGTCGAACGGCAATTGGCCACCGAGCCGAACGACGGTGCGGCACACGAACTCAAGTCGATGCTCTATGCCTCGCTGACCGAGTCCGAATTCGTCGCCGATGCGGCATCCGGGTTGCCCGAAGAGTTCCATTACGATTACGTCGAACAACTCGGCCTCGCGCTGGTGGACAACACTGAAGCCGACAACCGCGAACGCGGCATGGCGTTCCTGCGAATCGCGGGGCGTGGCCTGCCCGGTCGCGGGCCGACGATCTTCGGCAAACTCGCCGACGTCGCCGCGCTGCACGGCCAAACCGCGGAAGCACAAGGCTATTTCGAGCAAGTCAAGCGTTGCGGCGTGCAGGTCGGCCCGAAGGCGTTACCCGAAGATCAACGCGCGATTTACTTCAGCACCCTGCAAACGCTCGCCGCCACCGCTGAGGCACGCGGCGACTACGATGCCGCCATCGGCGACCTGCGGCTATACCTCGAAGGTGGCCGCAACGAGGCCGAGTCGTTCCGCAAAATGGCCGACCTTTACGAGAAGAACAAAGACCCGCTCAACGCGCTCCTGATGACCGAAACCGGACTCGTCTACAACGGCAAAGATCGCGACTTCCTCGAGAAGAAAGACAAGTATTACTACTCGGTCGATGTCGAGAAGTTGAAGAGCGTGAAGGACAAAGTGTTTCGCTTTTTCGACGTAACGTATTGCACGACGAAGGCGAAGCAGATTCTCGATCAGCGCGAGGCCGACCTCGGCCTGATCGACTGGGCACTCCACCTGTCGCGGCTCGCAAGGGTGATCAAACCCGATTCGGCCCCGGTGCAACTTTCCGAAGCGCGGTGCCTTCTGCGCAAGGGCGAAAACGATGCGGCCCTGCACTTGCTCGAAGACATTCGCGAAGCCAAACCGAGCGGCTCCGAAGACAAGGATGCATGGTTCCAGGCATCGAAGCTGGTCGGCGATATGTATCTGAACGAACTCAACCGCCCGGACCTCGCGGTGCAGTGCTATCTCGATTACCGCGACTATTCGAAGAGCGGCGCAGACACGCTGTTCCACATCGCGCGTTCCTACGAAGCCGGTGGCGACACGAACAAAGCGATCTCGTTCTACGAGCAAGTGACCGCCTACGAACAGCACCCGAAATATTGGGACGCCACCGAAGCGATCCGGCGACTGAAGGGGCAGTGATGGCGAAAATTCGGCAATTGTCACTCAGTCGGTCTTCGATTCGTATTCGCCTTCGACGACGGCTTTTGCGCCTTCAGCGTCTTCGCCTTTGAAGTCGCTGAGCTTGGCTTTCTTGCCATCGATTGCGAATAGGAAGCTGAATTCGAAGCCCTTCTTCGGCGGGTTCGGGAACTCGCCCTTCACGGTGACATCGGTCGCGGTTCCCTTCACGGTGCCGTCTTTCTCGATGGTGTACTTCGCGGTGACGGTCACGCCATTGTCGCCAGACTTCGCGCTAATCGTCATCGTTTCGGGCTTGAACGCGAACTTCATTTCGAAGCCTTCGGCTTCGCGCACCCAAGTGCCCGAGAGTTTCACGTCCTTCTTGTCTTCGGCAACCGCCAGCAAACTCAACGTGCCCAATGCCACGGCCAACAGCAACAATTTACGGAACATCGCGACGTCTCCTTGGTGATGCGCGAGGCAAATCGCCTCGGCATCAAATTAGGAAACTCAGACCGTATTAGCAATCGACATGTCGCGCTCCGCAACACACGGATAGAATACCAACGCAAGTATCTCATGCCGATGCACGATTGGACGAACGTCGAACCGGGCATTTACCACCACTTTCATCAGCAGTGGACGGTAGCCATCGCGGATGTGCTCAATGCTGGGACACTCCCACCGGGGTTTTCCGCATTGATCGAGCCGGAAGGTCATAGCGACGTGACCGCTGAACGACACAATTTATTCCTCCAACGGGCGAACCGGATCGCCATCCGGCACCGGATGGGCGAAGTCGTGTGCATCATCGAGATCGTGTCGCCGGGGAACAAAGCGAGCCGGTCAGCGTTGCGTGCGTTCGTCGAGAAAACCTGCGATTTTTTACGTGCCGGGGTGAACGTGCTGTTGGTCGATCCGTTTCCGCCCGGTCCACGCGATCCGCATTCGTTACATAAGGTGATTTGGGACGAAATCGAGGAGGCACCATTCGAAATGCCTGCCGATGAGCCGCTGTTGTTGGCCGCGTATCAATCGGGAGACGATGCCGTCGGCTTGTCGCCGGTAGCGTATCTCGAACCGTATCGCGTTGGCGCAACGATGCTTGACATGCCCGCGTGGATCGACCCGGATTCGTACGTCGAAGTCCCGTTGGAACGCACGTACCAATCGGCGTGGGACGTCTGCCCGTCCGACTATCGCTACCTCGTGGAGCACGGCCGTTTGCCGGACGAGTGAATGCAATTTGTGGCGCACCCCAAGTGACGCGTTCGCAATTGCTGCAATCGTTGCGATGTGGGGCTTCGCCACGCTGGACCGACATTTCGCCGATTCCGTCGTCGCTCTCACATTTCGGCTTTGACACGAAGGGGGTGTTCGTGTGTAGAATTCGAGTACATCACGCTCATCACTCTCCTTTTCGATCCGCGATGTGTCGTTCCTGCGTCCCTTCCTTCACAGAGGGCCTGAACATGCGACCGCGACTCACACAACCGGCGACTCCGCTCAGCCGCCATGCGGAAAGCCGTATGGGCCACCGGGGCATTCCGTCCGAAGCGGTGGAAATGGTTATGAATTACGGGCGGATCGTCTACACCCGTGGGGCGATCATCTACGCAATTGGCCGAAACGAAGTCGCCGACGCGTTGGCGAAAGACCACATTCACCTGGAAGAATTCGAAGGCGTGCAAGTCGTATGCGCCACCGACGACGACCGCATTCTTACCGTGTATCGCAACCACGACTTCCGCAAACTGCGCCCGAAACAGGGTCGCCGGTTCACGCCGCAGTAGTGGTCGCTTCGTTACATTAGTTTGGCGAAGTCGCGCCAGCCGACCCAGAAACCGAGGCCGATGAGGATCGCAAACAGCCCGAGAAACAGCGCGCAACGCAACAGGAACGTGCGGCGTTGTACCGCGAGTTCGATTTGCGGATTCTCGGCGAGGTCCACGAGAAAGTGAATCCGCTCGGCGATGGTGCCGTGCTGCCACGACTTTAACATTGCCCAAAATCGCTTGAACAACGGTAGGCGTTTGCGCGTACTGGCGGCATCCATTCCGTTCATGTCGGCGACGCGTTCCAGTGCGCGAATCATCGCGTTCACGCCATCGCGCGTGACCGGCAACCCACCCGATACCACGCGGCAACCGTAGATGTCCGCTTGCCGTTCGCAGCGCCGCGACAGGAAGCCGAATACGACGAAGATGTACGCGCCCAGTGCCGCGAGTGGTGGCAGACCCGCCCACGGTTCCCAGGCGCGGGCGTCGATCCATTCGGCGTGAACCGCTTCGTGGAACAGCACGCCGACGCCGACGGCGGTAGCCACGGCGCTGACCGTAAAGAACGCGGCGTAGTAGGGAATGTGCCAGTGTTTTGCATGGCCGAGTTCGTGGCCGAATACGGCATCAAGTTCGTCCGGCGCGAGCGTATCGAGGAGTTTATCGGTGAACACGATATAGCGCGCCTGTGGCACGACACCGACGACGAGCGCGTTCGCCATGCCGCCGCGCGTGGGCCAAACGAGTAGATCGCGGTAGCGGAACTTCCAGGTTTTCGCGAGCGCTTCGAGGCGTTCGCGGTCCGGCCCGGCAGGCATCGGTTTCAACCCGAGTACGGGACGCACCATCAACGGCAGAAACACGAACAGCAACGGCACGACGAGCAACCCCGCCCACATCGTCAGATCGTGATCGGCCCATTCGGGCGCATAACGGATGAAGGTCTGTTGCGCGGAAAACATGCCAACGGGGAACATCACCAGGAACGCGAACGGGCGAAAGTTGTACGCGAAGTGCCCGTACCGCGTCCAAAACGAATGCAGTGCCGTGCCAATTGCACTTTCGTGGAAGGCGCGTTCGGCGTCGTAGTGCAACAACCAGATAATGCAGATCGTTAAAATATACGGCGCGGGAACGAGCAATTCCGCAAGGGGTGCGATCCGTTCGCGGCCATCGTAAAGAATGTGCGTGCGGTGCCAGACGCTCCAACCCCAGCCGAGGCCAACGATGGTCAAGATCGCAATCAGCAGGTTCGCGTAACCGATGAATCGACGATAGCGATTGTAAACGGTGCCGACTTCCGCACGGCGTTCGGGGTCGTTCTTTAGTGCCGAAGTGGTCCAGCGCGTGAGGATCGCCGTTGCGCCAATCGGCAATAAAAACAGGAACGCGGTAAGGCCAACACTACCGCTCGCCCCGATGCGAAACGGCGGCGCAGGCCACGGCACCTTCGCACACGCGGCCGTTAACAGAAGCACAATCAAAATCGGCATCGCAACAAGTCTTTCGAAGGCAGGGTGCCGCACCGCACGTCTGCGGTTTTCAAATTATACGCACGACCGATGGTATGGCTTTCCGTTCCGGTACAGAATCAGGCGCGTGCGATAATCGTCAGCGAGGCCCGTTGTCGGGGGGATGTCGGGGGCGGGTGTGGCCTCGGCGAGGGTGATCGCTTTTTCGATCCAGTGGATCGCTTTCGGGAAGTCGCCTGCTTCGGCGTACGCGGCGGCGAGCGTGTCCATGTGGCCGTGTTCTTTCCAGCCGCCTAACTCGCAACAGCGCGTGGCGAACTCGATCGCCCGCGTGCCGTTGCGAATCGTCGCATCGGGCGAAGTCGCCCAGATCCACGCGATCTGGTTGTAGCACGGCACCGAATCCGGATCGCGTTTCAGCACCTGAAGTTGATCCGCCACCGCGAGCGCATCGTCGCCTTTGCGGTAGTGCAAACCGGCCCGGAGACCGTACGCACTGACGCGATTCGGATCGGCGGCGAGAATGTCGTTGAGTTCGTTGTGGGCGAGATCCCAGTTCCGAAGTTCGATGTCGCACATCGCGCGCAATTCCAACGCGATTGGCATTTTCGGCGACAGCGCCAAGATGCGTTCCGCACCGTCGCGGGCTTCGGCGTAATCGCGCATTTGCACATGAATCATCGCGCGTTGCAAGATGGCGGCGACATCGTGCGGGTCGCGTGCGGAGGCTTCGGCGAAATCGGCCATCGCCCCGGCCCGGTCGCCCATCGCCTGGCGAGCCGCCGCGCGCGCCTCAAAAGCCAGTGCAAAATCGGGGTTGGCTATCAATGCGAGGTCGGCATCTTCGATCGCCGCCGCGAAGTTCCCGCATTCGGTGTGCAATTTGGAACGCCGCGCCAGATATTGCTCCGCATTCGGCGGATCCATGCGGATTGCAGTCGCATAATCGTTGAATGCCGTCGTGGAATCGCCGCGTTCCGCGTGGCAATGCGCCCGAATCGCGTGAACATCGGCGCGGCCCGGATCGAGTTCCATTGCCGAGTTGCAATCGAGGGCCGCATCGTCGAAACGCTTCTGCTTCAGCAGTTCGCCCGCACGTTCCGCAAGCAGTTGGGCATCGGTCGGCAACAGGCGAATCGCGGTGTCGTAGTCGCTAATCGCCTTCGCCCGGTCGTGCATCGCCAGATACGCTTTCGCGCGATAGCGATAGCCACTCGCCACGCGCGGTTGAAACGCGATCACACGGGTATAGCACTCGACGGCTTCGCGGAAATCGCCTTGCTGGAAAGCATCGAATCCGCGTTGGAAGTACCCCTGGGCCTCGGTCGACATGCTCGTTCCTCAGTTCTTCGGTAGCCGTAGGTCTTTAGCCTCAAAAACCAGTCGTGGCGACTCTTCGAGACGTGACAAGGCACGATGCCAATGGGTGCAGCCCTCTCCCATGGTATCACCATGGGCTACGTGAGCGATCCTTTCAGGATCGAAGAACCCCGCAAAACCCGACACTGAAGGTGTCGCTCTCTCAGCCCATGGTGGTACCATGGGTAAGGGCAAATACCATAAAAAACCAGTCGTGGCGAGTCTTCGATACGCGACGCGACAAGTACAAAACTTACATTGGCAGAAAGCGATAGCGGCTACCGTGCGCCAATTACAGATCGAGCGGCTTCACACGGGAATTGAAGAAGCGGTCTAGCGCCGCCTTGCTCGCGTCGCCGGTCTTCATTCCTTCGCTGAAGTATTTGATCCGCTGATCGTCGCGTCCGTGGGTGAACGATTCGGGCCACGATTTGCCGCGCATCTTCTCTTGGATGCGGTTGTCGCCGATCGATTTTGCGGTTTTCAGTGCCGCTTCGATGTCGCCCTTTTCGAGGATGCGGTAATTTTGATCGGCGTGATGTGCCCACACGCCCGCAAGATAATCCGCCTGAAGTTCGAGGCGAATCCCCGAGTTTTCGCCTTCGCGCGCCTTAAATTCGTCCACTTTACTGTTGTACCCGAGCAAGTTTTGCACGTGGTGGCCGACCTCGTGTGCAATCACATAGGCTTTGGAGAAGTCTGCTTTCGAGCCGCCGAGTTTCGTTTCGAGTTCGTCGAAGAACGACGGATCGAGGTAAACGTGTTTATCGGCGGGGCAGTAGAACGGTCCCACAGCGGACGGGGCGAGGCCGCACTGGGTGTTGACCTCATCCGAAAACAGCGTCATCTTCGGTTTTTCGTACGGCTGACGGTAGTTTTCAGGCAACAACTTCCCCCAGACTTTCTCCGTCATACCGAGAATCGAGGCCGAAAATGCTTTCATCTTGTCGTTGGGTGGCGGGCCGGCCTGCTGTTGCTGACCGCGCCCCGCAACTGCCACAGCGACTTGTTTCGCCTGATTCGGATCGACGCCCAAGAAGTACGCCACGGCCATGATGAGCATCACGCCGATGCCCCCGCCTGCTGCCAACGCCGGGCGACGACTGCCGCGCGTGTCTTCGACGTTCTCGCTCTGTTCCTGATCTTCCCACTTCATGATGTTGCTCCTGGTCGAATCGTAAGTTCATTCGCGTCACAAGTCGATAATCGTTATATTCATACCAGCCCGTAGCGCTAGCAAGTGAACTCCTGCAAACTCGATGCCGTCGCTGTACAAGGAAAGCGCAACCCTTGCTTGCGCTTCGGGCTAGCACGATACCGGATCAAATCGGCGCGGCCACGGCGTGTTTTTTGAGGTCTTCGAGATCGACGAACTCGAGCGCGGAAATGTGCGTCGCTTCGAGGACGATCGGTGCGGCGGCGTTCGCTTCCATCGCGTCTTTCCATCGCGTCACGCAAACGCACCAGCGGTCGCCGGGGCGCAAACCGGGGAAGCCGTACGCGGGGTTCGGCGTGCTGAGGTCGTTGCCGACCGCTTTGGAGAAAGCGAGAAACTCCGCCGTGACGTGCGTACAGACGAGGTGCAAGCCGCGATCTTCCGCTCCGGTGTCGCAGCAGCCGTTGCGGTAAAAGCCGGTCAGCGGTTTCGTGGAGCACGATTGCAGCGGAGTGCCGAGGACGTTTCTTGCAGTGGACACAGTAAGCTCCGAACTCGCCGCGATGGGGCCACATCGCGGCATCTGGGGTATGGTTTACGAAGGAAGTAAATCCTTCACGGCGTCGCGTTCTTCTAGTAATTCCTTGAGAGTCGCTTCGAACATTTTCTTGCCGTAGGCATCGAGCGGCACGCCTTCGGTGACGGTCCAATTTCCCTTGCCGTCGCTGGTACACGGGTAACCGAAAACGAGGCCCGCCGGTACACCGTATTCGCCTTTGGAAACGACCGCAGCGCTCGTCCAGTCGCCCTTCGGCGTGCCGGTAATCATCGTTTTCACGTGATCGATCGCGCCGTTCGCGGCCGACATCGCGCTCGAAAGCCCCCGTGCTTTGATGATCGCCGCACCGCGATTCTGGCACTGTGGCACGAACGTTCCTTCGAGCCACGCACGATCTGGAATCACTTCCGTCGCGGCCTTGCCGCCGATCTTCGCGTTCGTGAAGTCGACGTATTGCGTGTTCGAGTGGTTGCCCCAGATCGTCACGTGCGTGACATCCGCATTTTTGGCCCCCGCCTTCACCGCGAGTGCCGACACCGCACGATTGTGGTCTAGCCGCGTCATCGCCGACCAGCGATCCGCCGGGATGTCTTTGCCGTTGAGATACGCCACGAGGCAATTCGTGTTACACGGGTTCCCAACGATGAGAATTCGCACGTCGCTGGCTGCATTGGCGGCAAGCGCTTTGCCTTGGCCGACGAAGATTTTGCCGTTCAAACCGAGCAAATCCTTGCGTTCCATCCCCGGCCCACGCGGTGCTGCACCGACGAGCAATGCATAATTCACGCCGTTGAACGCCGTCGCCGCATTATCCGTAACGACGACATCGAGCAGCGTCGAGAAGCCGCAATCGAGCAACTCCATCGCGTTGCCTTCGGCAATCTCCAAAGGCTGCCGCGCCGTCGGCGTTGGTGCCGTCCAGCCGTCCTTTTTGGGAATTTCGAGCAGGTGCAAAATCACCTTCGTGTTCGCGCCGAACACCTCGCCCGACGCCAGCCGCGCCAGCATGGCATACGACACATTGCCACCCGCCCCCGTCACGGCCACTTTCACAGTTTGCGACACAGCAAAACCCCCAGAGAGTACGAAACAGTTCGCGATAGTTACAGATACTCCGCAAACGAACGACCGCAAGGGGTTCATCTGGCTGGCATGGTTAGGCTTCGACATCGGCAACGCCTTGCGATAACCTCCAATCCGGGTGGAGTTCGCTATGAAATCGCTGCCGAAACGAATCCCGATCCGTCCGATTCAATGCGGCGGTCGACCTTGCGTGCGGGGTATGCGCATCCGCGTCAGCGATGTGCTCGACCTTCTCGCCGCCGGCAACGCCTTGGGCTGATAGAATTGGCCATACAGGCCGGAAACCGAGATTTTAGGAGCCGCACGCCGTAACAGAAACGGGAACACGAATGTCGCGGAAATTTGACGAAAAGCCCAACTTCACATCACCTGGGGGTGCCCCCAAGTGATGCGAAGTTGTGGTTGACGGTGTTTTCGTATCATCTCGATTTTAGTTTTTTATCCCAACGGGATTTCAGCGATTAGCCCTGGGTCGCGGCTTCCGCGCACCCAGGGAATACCGCAAATGTTACCCGGCCCTGAAGGGGTCGAAGCGGCTTCCTTTCAA
>JAYSYI010000532.1:0-3391 GCA_043727665.1 Limnoglobus sp.
CAACGGCATTGCGATCATCCCGCACGCACTCGCCGAACCGCTCGCCAACGCTTGCCCCAAACTCATGGCCGCCGAGTCCGTGGTGCTCGATTATCTGAAGCAACCGCACCCCACCGCCAACGGTTTCTCGGATGCCCGCAAAGAGTGCCATCGCCAAATCCGCGAGTTGGCAAGCGGACTGCAAAAAATCGCACGGGGTTCGTAGGGTAGTATGGAGTAGTGAAAAACATCAATTCAGAATTCGACTCTCAGGAATGTTATTTATGAGTGAGAGTATAACTGACATAAATGTCAAGATGCTGGATCGTGGCGTATCCAAGACATTGATATATCTAGGTGATGGGAGAATGAACGATCTCGAAGCCGCCCTTATGATACTTGACACTCTCACCGATTCTTATGTCGAGGGAGAGATTACACGACAGTTCCTTAAAGTTCAAACACCTATTCTTTTGCTCATTCGCGATCAGCTGTACGAGATTGTTGAGCTTGGAATCGAGCGGAGGATGGGATCTGCGGGTGGGGGATTTGATCCCGAGCGAGATGAGCGGATTTTTGCCGGGCATAACCGGATACACCATAAATTATACGCTGAAATCAACGCGTATATCGCATCGCTGCATTGATTTGACAGAATCGCCATGCCGAGTTTCCGTGCGTTTCTCGAACGTCTCGAAGCGGTGATGATTGGGCGCAGTTAAACACCAGCCGTCGTTTCTTGCGATTCCATGAAAGTCGCCCGTTTCGAAGCGAGTTCAATCGTGTGTCGGCATTGCGTGTCCTCCGAAAACGATCAGATGCCCATCTTCATCAATTGCTGTCGCAGGAAAACCGCGAGGCTAATGCAGAGAATCAGCAGGAAGACGACCATCCAGACCTGAAATGCGAGACGATATGCGGGGGCGTCGGCACCGCAGGGATAGCTGAGGCCGTCTTGCGTGGGTGGTGTGGTGTCGGTCGTCGTTGGTTTTGAGTCTGCCATTTTACACTCGTTGGATTCGCGTTCGCAGAATCGTTCTATCGGCATTTAACGGTACGAAACCGGAATCTGTTGGGGCGCGAACGTCGATTTCATCTGGACGGTAACCAGACAGACCGTATTATGACTGTTGTTATAGCCAATGACTTCGGTCAAGTCCTCTTTGGTTCAACTGCACGATGGAGCCTGACGTTTCCAACCCTGACAACTCCGACACGTATTTCGGCGTAGAAAACCCACCTGCCGACGAGACACCGTCAGACATGTTCGAACAACCAACTGCCGATAGACTTTTGGCAGCACCACTGCCGATTGCGGAAGTCAAAGTCGCTTACGCGGACATGAAACTGATCCGCCCGCTAATCGATGCAATCAAACACGCCGGTTACGTTTACGCGACTCCGGTTCAAGCCGCCGTGATTCCGCAAGCGATGAAGGGCACCGATGTCATCGGCCAGGCCCAGACTGGCACCGGCAAGACCGCCGCGTTCCTGATCCCGTTCATGAATCGCTGGCGGCCGCACACGTTCAAAGGCCCGATTGGCCTCGTGATGTGCCCCACCCGCGAACTCGCACTCCAGGTGGCAAACGAGGCGATCAAGCTCGCGCCCGGTTCGCGGTTTCGTACGGTGGCCGTCTACGGCGGTGCGGGCATGGGCAAGCAACTCGAAGGCCTTGCCCGCGGCTGCGATCTCGTCGTCGGTACGCCGGGGCGAATGATCGACCACTTGCGCCGTGGATCAATGTCGTTGGAGCATATTCGCTATGCGGTGCTCGACGAAGCCGACCGCATGTTAGACATCGGCTTCCGCCCCGATATCGAACGCATCCTGAAGCGCTGCCCCGACGAACGCCAGACGCTGTTGATGTCCGCGACGGTACCCGATTCGATCAAAAAGCTCGTCCATCGTTACATGAAAAACCCGATTCACCTGCACATGTCGCCTTCGGTACTGACGGTCGACAAGATTCGCCAGATGTACATTACCGTCGACGACGAACGCAAGTTCGAACTTCTGAAAAAAGTTATTGCACGCGAAAAACCGCGCCAGTGCCTGATCTTCGTCGAGCGCAAACGCTGGGCAGATCGGCTGTACAAACAGCTGAAACACGTCGTCGCTGGCGTGGCCGTCATTCACGGCGACTTGCCGCAGAATCAACGTGAAAAGATCACCGCCGCATTCCGTGCGGGCAAGATCGCGTATCTGATCGCCACCGATGTGATGAGTCGAGGTATCGATGTCGTTGGCATCTCGCACGTCGTCAACTACGATTTGCCGATGGACCTCGAAAACTACGTTCACCGCGTTGGCCGCACGGGGCGTATCGGCCGCGATGGCATTGCGATTTCGTTCGCCACACCCGAACAGGGCGGGCAACTCACCGAAATCGAGATGACGATTAATCGCCTCATTGAGGAAGATCGCATCGAAGGTTTCGAGTCGTACGCACCGCGAAAGCGCTTCGATATGCGCCCGACTACGGTGCTGAATCCCGAAACCGGCGCGACCGGCCAATCGACCTCGCAATACCTCCCCGAAGAGCCACCCGCCGAAGCGAAGAAGCCGGTATTCGGCAAGTCGACTCGCCGTTACAGCACGCGATTGTAAACGACTGCCCGCGTTCGATCTGGCCGCTTGACTGCGAACGCGGATACTCTTTTCATGCTCGACATGCCCGTAATTTTGACGTTCGACCGTGCGACCATCCTGCTAACGGGTGGCGCAGCGGGCTACGATTTCAACAGCTTGCCCGGCGTGTTGTTCGATCCGCGAACGAGCGCGTTTCGCGCGCAAGGTCGCTACTATCGCCCCATCGTCGAACGGCTCATCTCCGACAAAACTCTCTACCAAGACGACGCCCGCGGTTGGCCAAAAGAAAACACCGACTGGACGTTTCGCGTCGAGCGCGAGCCGTTCCCGCACCAGACTGAAGCGACCGATGTTTGGTGGAAGACCGGCCGACGCGGTTGCGTGATTTTACCCACGGGCACGGGGAAAACCTTCGTCGCACTCCTCTGCATCGCAAAGGCATTAAGGCCCACGCTCGTCGTCACGCCGACGATCGATTTGATGAATCAATGGTGGAACCAACTCTCGGATTTCTTCGGCATCGAAGTCGGTTTAGTCGGTGGCAGCTACTACGATTTCAAGCCGATCACGGTGACGACGTACGACTCCGCACATCGCTACGTCGACCGTTGGGGTAACAAGTTCGGGTTGCTGATATTCGACGAATGCCACCATCTGCCCGGCCCCACATACGCCGAGGCCGCGATCGGTAGCCTCGCGCCGTTTCGCCTCGGGCTGACCGCGACGCCGGAGCGTGCCGATGGCGGCGATTCACTGTTACCCGAACTGATCGGGCCGATCGTATATCGTCGCGAAATTACCGAAATGTCCGGTCAGTATC
>JAYSYI010000533.1:0-3388 GCA_043727665.1 Limnoglobus sp.
GGAGGCGCTCGCCGACGCCGATGCCGCAATGGGGAACGGGGCGGCCCATACGCGCGTGTTACCGATCCGCGCGAAGCTACGAAAATTGACCGGCGATGCCGCAGGTGCCGAAGCCGATCTCGCCGATCCTTCGAACGAGGATGGCTGGATCCATCGCGGTATCGATCTGCTCGCAACGGACAAAGTCGCGGCGCTGAAAGCGTTCGACAAAGCGGTCGCGCTCAACCCGAAATCGCCAGGCACGCACCTGTATCGGGCGCATGTTCTGGGCGAATCCAATCGCCTCGCCGAGTGCCTCGAAGCGCTGAGCACGGTCATTCAACTGGACCCGAAGAATGTGGCCGCAATCGCCAGTCGCGGTGTGATGCGCGCCCGCCTCGGTCAATATCCGGAAGCGATTGCCGATGGCCGCATTGCGCTCGATGCCAGTTTCGCGCCGATCACCGCATACCAAGTCGCGTGCATCTACTCCCATGTTTCCAAGGGCGACATCGCCTATCGTGGCGAAGCCTTCACCCTTCTCGGGATTGCACTCCGCGCCGGTTTCGGCCACGATTATGTCGAAACCGACACCGACTTTGATCCGATCCGATCGACCCCCGAATTCGCCGCACTTCTGAAAAAAGCCCGCCGCGACATACCCGCCCCGAAGAAGTAACTCTCTTGTTAGCCCGACGTGCCAGTTTTGAAGTTACGCGATTCAAACCATGACACTCGCTTTGACAACGTTCATTCTCGAAAACCCGGCGAGCGGCACAGCGTAAGCGCAATGCCGGTGAATTAAGGAAAATACCGTAGAATTTGTGGCCTCGCCTCAGTGATTTTCGCCACCAGAGATGAATAACGGGAATCGCTTTCAGTGCGGCTCATCCACGGACTCGCGGCGGAAAACAGACTTCCTGTAAAGGCGAAAACCTCTTAATTTCTGGTAGCCGCAGGTCTTTAGCCTGCGTTTGCCACGAGCAATCGCTGAGGGTCGTGGTGAGTCTTCGAAACACGACGGTTCGGTCGCCCGGAATGAACGAATTGTGCTTATCGCGTCGCGTCTCGCAGACTCGCCACGACTGGTTATTTAGGGTAAAAGCCCCCGCGCAGGCTAAAGACCTGCGGCTACCAGAATCAGAAAAGAACGGATGCATGAAGTGTAATTTCGCATTCTCGCGCCTGCTTAATTCACCGGCATTGAGCATAAGCGTGCCGTGGGAACCTTTTGCAGCTACCACGGCATGCTTACGCAATGCCGCTCGCCGTGCGTATGTTTGTGCGTGAAACGTCTGCATTTTAAACCAGGCGACAAAATATCGCAACTTCAAAACGCGCCAGCGAGGGAGTCGTGGCGATCATTGAGACACGACGCAACACGCACATTCCGTGCGAACGAACCATCGTGTTTCGAAGACGCATCCCGACCATCCCTCGCTAGCGCGTCGGGCTAACAATCGCTTAAAACGCTGATGTTCTCGAAAGTGAGACTCGTCTCTTATTTTGCGCCCTGTTTCTGGGAAAGCGCATTTGGTGAGAAACGGTTAGCAGACGATACGGAAACCGGTTACTAGAGTGTAACTGTAGCGTACGATGCGGACCGATCCTCCAGGACGCTTGGGATATGGCCACTGAGACTTTGACTAACACGGCTCCGAAGATTACTCCTGCGACGCATACGACGCGGCGTGGAATCGCCACGGCATCGTTTTGCTTGGGCATCTGGAGCCTTCTGACATTCTGGTGGTACCCGTTCGGC
This sequence comes from Limnoglobus sp., assembly GCA_043727665.1. Classification (GTDB taxonomy): domain Bacteria; phylum Planctomycetota; class Planctomycetia; order Gemmatales; family Gemmataceae; genus Limnoglobus. Next base: position 1,742 of record JAYSYI010000533.1, read on the forward strand.
CTCGGCGTGGGGTCGATTGCGGTGTTTCTCGGCATGTTATCGCTGGCAATGGGTTGGCGAACCGGCAAAGATGGCGAAAACCTTGCCATCGGCGGCGTCATCATCGGTTCGATCACAATCGGCTCGGCGTTTGCCGCCTATCGTGTGGTGCAGTTTTTCTTCGAAGGAATTACCCCGACGCTCCCATGATCCGGTTACGGTTCCTGGTTTCGAGCGTTGTGCAGTCTCATATACTCGGAAGGCAGTTATGCCCCAAATTTTCCCAAAGAGCTTGAATCCGATCTCGCGGATTCTGCTTCTCGCGCTACCGATCTTTGCTTCGGGTGGTGGTGTCACGCTGGCGGCGTTCTACCGCTCGGACTACACCACCAGTCGAAATCTCGTTGTCGAACAGCCGATCCCGTTCAGCCACTTACACCACGTCAGTCAGCTAGGCATCGATTGTCGATACTGCCATACGTCGGTCGAGACGTCGGGTTACGCAGGTATCCCACCGACCAAAACGTGTATGAACTGTCACCAACAAATGTGGACGGGTGCAGACATCCTTGCCCCAGTACGCAAGAGCTACTTGAACGATATTCCCATCGAGTGGAACAAGGTCCACAACATCCCGCACTATACGTACTTCAACCACAGTATCCACGTGGCGAAAGGTGTCGGTTGCGTGTCGTGTCATGCCCGCATCGACCAGATGCCACTGGTTTATCAGTCTAAAACGCTGCTTATGGAGTGGTGCCTCGACTGTCACCGCAACCCCGAGAAGAACTTGCGGCCGAAGTCGGAAATCTACAACCTGCCTTGGCAGCCGACCGAACCACAACTCGTTGTGAAGCAGAAATTCGATAGCACAACAAATGTCGAGAGTGTCAAAGATAGGGTAGTGACACCCTACACGCCAGAATACGAAGCCAAGACGATGAATGACATCATCGATAATGGCAAAAAGTATACGGTCAAAGAAACGGTCTGTTCGACCATTGACAACGACGGCGAGCCGATTGCGGTGACATCGCAGATGGAACTCGGGCGGATGCTGAAAGACAAATACGTCGTTCGCAACAAGGCCGCACTTACCAACTGTTCGATCTGCCACCGCTAAATGCGAATATCCTCGTCGGGTGACGTTGTCCCCGACGCTTAAAATCTCACGCGGCAAGACATCGAGGTAGCGAAATGGCTCTCGAATTCGACACGACGAATGAGGTGACGGGTGCGGGGCCAAGCACGCCCGCACCAGAGCTTTGGCACGGGATCGACCAGTGGATGGGGTCTCCCGAATTTCAGAAGATGATGAAGGACGAGTTCCCGGAAGATGCGCCGGAATGGCTCGACCCCGTCACTCGCCGTCAGGCGTTAAAGCTGATGGGCGCATCGATTGCGCTCGCAGGGGCCATCGGGTGTAATCCGTCGCTGAAGCCCGCTTCCAGCCACAAAATCATCCCGTACGTCAACAAACCGGAAGCGATCACGCCCGGCGTACCGCTGTTCTTTGCTACGGCGATCACGCTCGGCGGCTACGCTTCGGGTTTGCTAGTCAAGAGCCACGAAGGCCGTCCGATCAAGGCCGAAGGTAATCCGTTGCACCCCGCGAGCCTCGGTTCGACCGATGTGTTTGCACAGGCTTCGGTACTCGGGTTGTACGAT
>JAYSYI010000534.1:0-3388 GCA_043727665.1 Limnoglobus sp.
CGCCGCCTGCCCGCCACTGCCGATACCGACAATCGCATTCGCAGGCCTGCCGAAAACGCCTGTCGTCCAAGGCAAAATCGCATCGATCAACAGCGTCTCCGCCGTCCGCGTCCACCACGTAACGCCCCCATCCGGTGCCATGTAGCCGATACCGCGATCGATGAACAATGAGGACAAATCGGGAAGCCCCTCATCGAAATCGCGTAGGAACAGCACCCGTGCGAGCAGCGGTTCCGGACGAAACCAATCGACGGCCACACCGCCAACATCGTCGCGATTCCAGCCGGGGTATTTCGCACGATTGTCAGTCTCGTGCATTGGGCACCGCGAGCTTAGCCAACGCTTTCGCCAGCGATTCCATCGGCAGGCCGACGACGTTGCTCGTACTGCCTTCGATGACGGTCAGATACGGATCGATTGGGAATTCCAGCGAATACGCACCGGAGCAACCCTCCCATTTTCGCGACGCAATGTAGGTGTCGATCTCGTCTTTCGAGAGTTCCACCATGCGGACGAGGCTGCGTTCTTGCCACATGTATTGCATGTTACTGGGGCGAACCCAGAGGCAGACGCCGGTCCATAATTCGTGAACGCGACCGGATAGGCCGTGGAGAATCTGCCGTGCATGGGCTTCATCGTCGGGCTTGCCGATGACTTTGCCATCGAGCCAACCGACGGTGTCGGCTGCGAGTACGATGCCCTCATCGACCGTCATTGCGACGCTATCGGCTTTGAGCCACGCCAGTTCGCCAACATACTGACGGCAACTGCCGAGGCGGGCTTCGGTCGGTTCGTCGACGTTCGATAGTTGCACGTCGAAGGTGTAACCGTGCGTTTCGAGGAGCCACTTTCGGCCCCAGGAACCGCTCGCTAAAATCAGCCGATACGGGAGCGTTTGCGCATTCATTTCCGAAGTGCCTCTTCGAGCGCGGGCCATAGGCGGTCGGGCGATAGTTCACCGAAGCATATCGTACCGCGCGGGCATTGTTTGAGGTAACTGCCTGCACACGGCACCGTCGTTTCCACCGCACCGGCCATCGAACCGTACGGCCCGTGCCGCACGATTTTCGTGCAGGTATACGGTGCCACGCACGGTTTACCGAGTGCCGCCGCGAGGTGCAACGGGCCGGTATCGTTGGCGAGTATTGCATCGGCGGCAGCCAGAACGGCGGCCAATCGCGGCAACGAAGTTTTCCCCGTGAGGTCCAAAACCGAGCCATGTAGCCGAGCCGTGATTGCGGCGGACAATGCGATGTCATCGGCTGAGCCAACGAGAATCGCGGTGCCACCAAATTGCGACTGGAATCGTTGCAACAACGTCGCGAACGACTCGGGGGGCCATCGCTTCGTGACCCACTTCGCCCCGGCCGCCACGCAAAGCCACGGTCGCGGATGTGTAGTTAACAGTGTCGCAACGGCGTCCGCTTCTTGCGGATGAATTGGCAACACGAACTGCTTCGGGCGATCCCCCGCACCCACAAACTCCGCCATTCGCCAGTAGCGATCCACCGCGTGAATGCGATCCGCATCGGGGACGGCGACGCGGTGCGTATAGGCGTATGCCGATCCTTCCCGCGCATTTGCGAAGCCGATCTTCCGCGGTGCGCCGGTCATGAGAGCCATTAGCCCCGTTCGCAATAAACCCTGTAAATCGAGCACGCAATCGAAGTGATAGCCACGCAGTTCGTTCGCAAGTTGAAGGCTGTATCGAAGTGCGACAACGGTATTGCGGAACGCACCACGATCGAACGTAACTACGCGATCAAGGTGCGGATGATGTTCCAGAAGCGGCGCAAACGATCGATTGACCACCCACGAAATATGGCTATCGGGGAACCGCTGACGTAGGGCTGTCAGCACTGGTAACGCATGGACAATGTCGCCCAGTGCGCTCGGTTTGAGTATCGCGATCCGTTCGTACATAGCCAGATTGCTCACGAGCCCGAGTTTCGCGAGACGACGGGTAGCAGCATGATGACGCCGACGAGCGCCAGCCCGGCGACCACGTACGGCAACGTGTGCGAATCGTGCATCTGGAACGCCACGCTGCCGACGAACGGCCCGAGGATGCGACCGAGCGACGATGCCGACTGGCTGACGCCGAGGACTTCCCCCTGGCGGTTGGGGTCCGCACGTTGCGAAACCAGCGACGAAATCGACGGGTTCACGAACGCAAACCCCGTGACGGCGATCGCGAGAGCGATGTAAAACATCGGCTCGACGGCCGCGGCTAGCCCTTGGAACAGGTGCGATGTGCCATACGCTACGACGCCGAGCGCCCCGAGGCCGAGCAGCATCAGCGCGACGCCGATGCTCATCATTCGCTCTTCTTTCCAGCGTCCCACGAGCGGACGGTACAGCCCGCCTTGTGCGACCATTAGTACGAAGCCGACGAACGCGAATACGAGGAAGTTCCCGTTGTCGTCCATGTTGAACGCCGCCTTCGTGAACTGCGCGAGCGTCGCCTCGAAGTTCGCGAAACCGAAGATCGCCAGGAAGTAAATGACGATCAGCGGCCCGATGATCGGCGACTTGACCACGTTCAACGTCCGCTTCATACTAAACGATTCTTTCTCTTGCACGTGCCCCGATGGCTTCCGCGTTTCTGGCAACAACAGCACCGCCAGCACCGTGGCAATCAGCGAGAGCACGGCAGCAATCGCCCCGACGCCCCATTGTTGTTTCTCGAAGACAGATAAGCCGAAATACGCGATCAATGGGCCGAACGTGAAGCCGATGCCAAACGCGGCACCGATCAGCGCCATGCCCTTTGCCCGCTTCTCTGGCGTCGTGCAATCGGCGATCACCGCCGCCGCCGTGCCGATCGTTGCCCCGGCGGCCCCCGCGCCGATTCGCGAGATCAGCATCAGGCACAACGCGAGTACCGACGATTCTTTCGGCAACGAAACTGCAAACGCGAACAGCGTGTAAAAGACGATCGAGCCGAGCAAGCCGAGGATCAGGATCGGTCGGCGACCGATGCGGTCCGACATGCGGCCCCACATCGGCGAGAGTAGGAATTGCATCACGGAGAACGAGGAAAACAGCGTGCCGATAATGACGCCGCGGAGTTCCTTCGAGTAACCGGTCATGTATTCGTCGGCGAGTCGCGGCATGATCGGCAGCACGATCCCGAAGCCGAGCAGGTCGATAAACACGACGAGAAACACGATAAACATCGCGGATTTGGGCGGGCCGGTCGGCGCAGGTGCGGGTGGCGTCGTGTCGTTCATGCGCGTGGGTATCGTTCTTCGTGCGGGGGCAGGGTAACAGCATTAGTAAAGATACGCCTCACTCCCCACCCGGCCCACCCTCCTTTGTTAAGGGAGTCACATTCCTGCTCCTCGAAAAATATTTGCGATTCGGTCAAAAATCGTGTTGCATTTTG
>JAYSYI010000535.1:0-10195 GCA_043727665.1 Limnoglobus sp.
AATTTTTACGCAAAATACTCGCTGATGTACACGCGAATATGTGAGAATTCGTATAGATCAAACTCTTAAGGGCGAATCCCCATAAGTCTGCACGACAATCTGTAAAATTCCAAAGCCCCACGCCAAGTCATGAGTTCACGGGAAACAGCGCGTATTTGAGCGGTGTTCTCGATTCGAGTAGCATTATGAGTTGCACGTTTCGGCCAGTACGGCCATGCGTACTGCGAGGCCGTTCTCGACTTGTTCGAGGATCGCGGAGTTTGGGCCGTCGGCGACATCGGGGGTAATTTCGACGCCGCGATTGATCGGCCCCGGTGCGAGAATCAGCACGTCGGGCTTCGAAGCCTTCAGGCGTTTCCCGTTCATGCCATAGAGGTGCGCGTATTCGCCGACGGACGGGAAGAACGCGCCGCGCTGCCGTTCGAACTGCACGCGAAGCAAATTTACGACATCGCAGCGGTGGAGGATCGCGTCGAGATCGTGCGCGACTTCGACGTCGAACTGCTTCACTTCATTCGGGACAAGCGTTGGCGGCCCGCAGACGATCACCTTCGCGCCGAGTTTCGTCAGGCCGTGAATGTTGCTGCGAGCGACGCGACTGTGCGCGATGTCGCCGACGAGAGCTACGGTTAGCCCGGCGACGGTTTTCTTCTTCTGGCGAATCGTGAAAATATCGAGCAACCCCTGCGTCGGGTGTTCGTGTGCGCCGTCGCCCGCGTTGATGATCGACACGCGCGGCTGCAAACTCCGCGTCAGCGCAAGTGGCGCGCCCGACGATCCGTGCCGCACGACGACCGCGTCGATGCCCATCGCTTCGATGTTGCGTGCGGTATCGAGAAATGTCTCGCCCTTCGAAGTGCTCGACCCGCCCGATGAGAAATCTTGCACGTCGCCACCGAGCCGCCGCACGGCGAGGCCGAAGCTGATTTTCGTCCGCGTCGACGCTTCAAAAAACATCGTGACGACGAGCTTGCCCTTGAGGTCGTCGCGTTTCGGTTTGCTGACGCCGACGCCGTGATACACTTCCGCCGAATCGAGCAGACGCGTAATGTCTGCCGCAGAAAGGTCTTCGAGGCCGAGGAGGTGGCGCATGATCGTTCCCATCGCGTGCGTTCGGTGATTTCTATCGTTGTAACGAAAGCGGCGAATGTGGCTCGCATGGCGGGCGGCGTGGCGTTCGAGACGTCCGCCGTCAGCCCCGGCGTCGCACTCGCGGTCAAAACCGTTAAAATCTCGGGGCCGTCGGCACAGATGGCGTGCTAAAAGTGCGACTTCGAGAACGCCGCCACAACCAAATGTCGGGTTCAGCAAGTACACATACTGTCAAAATTGCCAAGCCAGATAATCCGATTGGATGTTGTAGATTGCATGACCGATCACGAGCGGCCAAATGCGACGATAACAGATGAATACCGTGCCGTACACGAAACCGAACAGGAGCGTATAGATAACACCGACAAAATCCTGGTAGACATGGTATGAAGAGAATAGTATTGCCGCGATGAGTATTCCGGTGGCTTTTGATCGGAGTAGTAGCGAGAGTCGCGTGATGAGATAGCATCGCGTGATTAGCTCCTCTGAGAACCCCGAGAACAGATATTTGACGCAGGACAAGATAATATCGATTGGCTCGCGAACGATCGGAAACGGATTGGTGAATTCGCGATTTGCGTCGTGTATCGATGTGGGTAACTGCCGCACGAGCGCTACGGCAGCGAAGAACAAACCAATTCCCACGATGCTATCCCACCCGTTTGACCAGTTTGAGCTTCAATATTCTCACAAATCTCGGAAACGATTTGATCGGCCCTTTCCTTTGAGAGTGAACCGGTTTCAAAGAATATTAGAAAGCCGGGTTCTTCATCCGAAAAACTGACTTCCGCACCTTCCACATGCGTTAAATCGATTCGGGGGCGTCCGCTTCGACGATGGGGATGGGTGCGGGTTTGTACGTCGACAGGATGCGGCGAATTTCGGCGAGGTCCGCATCGGTGACGCCTTCGCGGCGATGGTAGCGGCGCTCGAGTGCTTCGAGGAGCGTTTCCCACATCTCGCGTGGCACGGGGTTAAGGCGTCGCCAGTTCTCGCGGCGTTTCGCTCTCGTCTTGAATTCCCACTTCCGCGCGAACATTTCGACCGAAACGAATCGTCGTTCGCCGGTTTCGGGGTCGCTATCCGTCCACTGCACATCTCTGCTCATTCCGATCAGCATATTGGCTGCACGCGGTTCACGTACACTTCTGATGGCTTTTGCGATGAGAATGTGTTTGATGAATTCGGGGTCGAAATGCTTTCGGAATGACAATTGGGGACCGTTTTAGAGGTCGCTGCGGGATTCTTTTGCACCTAGGCTTGACCTAGGCGCACTGTAGCGTTAGGCTACACGTGCACTCACATGCAGGTGCTGGGGCAAGGTCGCCATCCAGCTGGTAACTCCGACTAGATATGACCTGTATTGGACAGGGTACGGGTAATTCTGTGCTTTGTGCTTTTCAAACATAAAAAGGCGAACAGCGACAAGCTGTTCGCCTTTTTGTTAGATTCCTGGATGTTTACCCAAATCGCGTTCGGCAATCGTGTTGTAGATGTTGCTCTTCCCATCTTCGTTTGCACCACACGCACCGCAAACCATATCCGCAAGTTGAATGAGCGGATCCGGTTTGGAACCTCGATATCGCACCGCATCAATGAGATGCATTGGTGGCGTTTCGCTCTTCCCAAGCTCGCGAAACTTCCCTTTCACAATTTTCAGGAAATCGACATTTTCGCAGTTATCGACGTAAATACTTTCTTTGGCCGCGATTTCGCCTGCAAGGAACCGTTTTACGTACATCGGACGCAGTGTGGCTGCAAGTTGAACGATCGTCCCACAATGCAATTCTTGTGCAGTGGCCAACTTCCAAATGTCCGATCGCTTGTCGATCGAAGCAAACGCGAACCGGAATGGGTATCCCATCGCTTTTGCAAAGTAGGCAATCGTGCGTTCTGGATGACGTGCCGATTTTGCGAATTTGAACTCAAATTCACCAGGTAAACCTGTGGAAGATTGCCATTCCTGCATGTCTTTTCGGCAATCCTCTACGGATCGTATTGGCAGCCAGACGGCGGCCAAACGAAAGTGGCTGCTACCCAACGGCCAAAGTCCGGTATCGCCCGATTCATCGATAAATGTCGGCATGTTTTCTTGATAGGCATCTCGACAGCATTCGGCATCGATACTTCGACCGAGGGGATTTGATCTGTTTTGTTAGCCTGACGCGCAAACGAGGGGAACCCGTGTGAAGGCAAGACATCGCAGAACCTAATAAAATCCGTCGCTAGCGCGTTGGGCTAACGGGAATGGATTGTTTGACTGTCGCTTCTGCCCATCACTGCCCATTATAATCGTCATATTGGCCGCACGCGGTTGCGGCGCATTCAGCCGAGGATTCCGAACGATATGCTCATTCTCGATGGTCCGAAGTCGGCGATTTATAGCCTCGCGTTCACGCCCGATGGCGAACGATTTGCGGTCGGTACGAAGGATGGCCTCGTCGAAGAATGGACGATGGAAGGCTGCCTCGGCCCCATCCTCAACACGGCCAAACTCAGCGACGATACCCTGCCACCCGTTCACGCGATTCGCTACGATTCGACTGGCAAGAAGCTGGCCATCGGTGGCGCACTCGGTTGGTTCGGCGCGGTCACGAGTAACGAGAATTTCCCGCGAAAGTTCATCAGTTTCGATGTCACGATCGATCGCCCCGTGACGAGTATCGAGTTCCTTTCGGATACGCTCGTCTGCGTCGGGCACGGCAGTCGAACGAGCGATGCGGGCGGTTCGTTCGAACTATGGGACTGGAAAGACGAACTCGATGTGCGACCGCCGCCGTTCCGCGAAGCGCTCGGCGTCCGTGCTGTCGCCACGCACCCGAACACGCAAACCGTGGCATGGTCGACGGGCTACAAGAAGATCACAATTTGGAACGTAACGAAGCCGTATCAGTTGCATATCCCGCTGACGCACACCAGCCCGAGCATTAGTTTTCACCCCGATGGCACCGCAATTGCTGCCGCGATCGAGTGGGGTTTCGGCGCGTTCGATGTTGTGAAACGGCAACCGCGTTACCTGATGACGGGGCACAAAGGCCGCGTGACGACCATCGCATACAGCCCCGATGGCAAGTCGATCGCGACGGGGAGTTGGGACCAAACCGTGCGGCTCTGGGATGCGGCGACCGGCAAGTCAATCGGCAGTTACGATTTCGGAATTGGTCGCATTTACTGCCTGACTTACGCCCCCGATGGCCTGCGAATCGCGGCCGCCGGCGAGAAGGGCACCATCGCCATTTGGGACGCGGAGTAACCATGAGCAACCGACCAATTTACCTCGACTACAACGCCACCACTCCAATCGATCCCGCCGTGGTCGATGCGATGTTGCCGTATTTTCACTCCGAGTTCGGGAACCCATCGAGTATGCATGCTTACGGCAAAACGGCGCACGTCGCCATCGAAATCGCACGCGCGCAGGTTGCGAATTTGATCGGTGCGGCACCGGAGGAAATCGTCTTCACCGGTGGCGGTTCGGAAGCGAGCAATCACGCGATTAAAGGCGTCTGCCTGACGCGGCCGCGCGGCCTATTCGCGAAACTGTTCGGCTCCGGTGGCACGCACATTATCACCAGCGCCGTCGAACATCCAGCAACGTCCGTACCGATCGAATTCTTGCGGAAACTCGGTGCGTCGGTCACCGTGTTGCCCGTCGATTCGACGTGTCGCGTCGATCCGGATACCTTGCGAAAAGCGATCCGCCCAAACACGCGGCTCGTCAGCATCATGCACTCGAACAACGAAGTGGGCACGCTGATGCCGATCCGCGAACTCGCGCATATCGCCCGCGCTGCTGGCGTGTTGTTTCACACCGATTGTGCGCAATCGCTCGGGAAAGTGCCTGTAAATGTGAGTGAACTCGGTATCGATTTGCTGACGATTGCCGGGCATAAACTTTACGCTCCGAAGGGAATCGGTGCGCTGTATATTCGGCGTGACGTGTTGCTCGAACCGCTGATTCACGGCGCGGGGCATGAAACCGGCCGACGGGCGGGTACTGAAAATGTGCCGTACATCGTCGGCCTCGGCGTCGCCGCCGAGATCGCAGCACAATTGGAACCCGAAGCCAAACTCAAACACCTTCGCGACCGTCTACATAGTGCCCTCGGCGACCGCGTCGTGTTAAACGGTCACCCGACCGAGCGTTTGCCGAACACGCTTAATGTGAATTTCCACGGACAGATCGGCGCGGAACTTTTGGTGAAATTACCAAGTTTGGCAGCGAGTACCGGCTCCGCGTGCCATGAGGGGCAAGTGACACAGTCAGCAGTGTTGTGTGCCATGGGGGTGTCACCCTCGCTCGGTCGCGGTGCGGTCCGGCTGACCGTAGGCCGCTGGACGACCGAAGCCGAGATCGACGAAGCCGCAGAAATGCTCGGTCACGCCGTACGTTAATCATCGCCTTTTTCATCGGATCAACATCATGACGAACCGCATCCGCCTCGGTCTGGATTCGCTCGAAACGCGAACGGTGCCGACGATTGTGCCACCGGGTTTTAACGTATCGGTAGTGGCCACCACGATGACCTCGCCGACGGCGCTCGTCGAAGCGCCCGATGGACGTTTATTCGTAGCCGAACAGCGTGGCGTGTTGAGGATTATCGACGGCACCGGACTGTTACCGACGCCTGCACTCGACCTCACGAGCCGAATCAACAACGATGGCGAGCGCGGCCTGCTCGGCGTCGAACTCGACCCGAACTTCACCGCGAACGGTTACATTTATCTCTACTACACAAGGGCGAACCCGCTTAACAACCGCGTGAGTCGATTTAGTGTGACGGGTAATACGATCGATCCGAATTCGGAGTTGGTCCTCGTCGATCTCGACCCGATCTTTGCCACGAACCACAACGGCGGCGCGATCCACTTCGGTGGCGATGGCAAGCTCTACATTGCCGTCGGTGAGAACGCGAACCCGCCGCAATCGCAATCGCTGACGACGCGGCACGGGAAGATTCTTCGCATCAATTCCGATGGCACGATCCCTGCCGACAACCCCACGACGTTTGCCGGAATCACGGGCACGACGACGGGCGTCAACCGTGCCATTTACGCTGTCGGGTTTCGCAACCCGTTCACCTTCGCGGTGCAACCGGGCACGGGGCAAATTCGCGTCAACGATGTTGGCCAAAATGCGTTCGAAGAAATCGACGATATCACCAAAGGCGCGAACTACGGATGGCCGCGGACCGAGGGTGACTTCGACCCCGTCGCATTCCCGAACTTCACGCGGCCGATCCACAATTACGCGCACGGTTCGGGTACGGATAAAGGCTTTGCCATCGCGGGCGGGGCGTTCTACAACCCGCCGGCAACGAGCTTTCCGAACAAATACGTCGGCGATTATTTCTTTGCCGACGTCGTCAATCGCTGGATCAACGTCTACGATGCGACGACGAAAACCGTCACCAATTTCGCGAGTGATGTGGATACCGGCGGCATCGTCGATGTCGATGTCATCGCGAGCGGCGATATCGTGTTCGTCGCACGCGGATCGGGTAGTCCGGGTATCGGCACAGTCTATCGCATCCGTTCGACGACCGCGCCGGGTATCGCAGCCGACCCGAGCAATACGACGATTCGCCCTGGCCAGACAGCCATTTTCACTGTGAACGCGAACGGTGGTCTGCCACTGACATACCAGTGGCAGCGGAACCGCATCGACATTCCCGGCGAGACATCGCCAACGCTTTCGCTGGCGAATCGGCAACTGACCGATAGCGGCACGACGTATCGCGTCATCGTGCGAAACGGCACGGGCAGCGTGACGAGCGCCGAAGCGACCCTCACCGTTGCCACCGATTTACCGCCGACGCCGACGATCCTGACGCCAGTACCTGGCACGCGATTCGTCGCGGGGCAGACGTATGCATTTTCCGGCTCCGCCACCGATGCGGAAGATGGCACGCTACCCGCGAGCAAACTCAGTTGGCGAATCGATTACTTCACTGGCTCCGCCCCGGCACGGCCATTCGTACCCGAAACGAAAGGTATCACCAGCGGCACGTTCACGATCCCGACGATCACGCCGTACACCGCCGCCGATGTGTTTTACCGCATCAACCTGACCGCCACCGATTCGTTCGGCAACAAGACGATGACCACACGCGATATCCAGCCCACGACCGCCACGGTTCGCGTGCTGGCGTCTGCTGTTTCCGGACTGACACTCGATGGTCAGCCGATCGTCGCGCCGCTCGAATTCGTCGGCGTCGCCGGGATCGAACGGCAACTCGTAGCGGCGAGTACTATCACGTCGAACGGGCTACCGCTGACGTTTCAAGGTTGGTCCGATGGCATCACCACGCCGAGCCGCAAATTCATTACACCCACGATTGCATCAACAATTCGTGCGAATTACACCGCACCGCGCACGTTTGCGGTCGCTTCTCAGTCCCAGTTGCAGATCGTCGATGCAGCCACGACGAAAGCGTATCGCTCAACCGATCTCGCTGCGGAATCGCGCGTTGCTACCGCAGATGTAACCGGCGACGGCATCGCCGATACGATCGTCGGCACGGGGCCAGGGGGTGCGACATTTGTCACGATCATCGATGGCGCAACGGGTGCCGTCGTGCGTACGATCGCCGCGTTCGAGCCGACGTTTACAGGCGGAATTTTCGTTGCAGCGGGCGATATCGACGGCGATGGCATCGCGGACATTGCCCTGTCAGCCGACGAAGGCGGCGGACCGCGTGTGACGGTTTATCGCGGCAATTCGGAAGCCGTGCTGGCCGATTTCTTCGCAATCGACGATGTCAATTTCCGTGGCGGGGCGCGTGTGGCCATCGGCAACCTCAACGGTGATTCGCGTGCGGATCTCGTCGTGTCGGCAGGGTTCGGCGGCGGACCGCGCATCGCCGGTTACGATGGCGCATCGCTCGCAACGGGGAAGAGTGTGAAGCTGTTCGGCGATTTCTTCGCGTACGAATCTTCGCTACGAAACGGCGCGTATGTGGCGGTCGGCGACATCGACGGCGATGGCCGCGGCGACTTGATCTTCGGTGCGGGGCCAGGCGGCGGGCCGCGGGTTCGTGCTCTGAGTGGTGCAGATTTACTCTCGTCGAATACGCAAACGACGCTCGCAAATTTCTTCGCCGGAGACATCGCCGCACGTGGCGGTATCCGCGTGGCCACGACCAATACCGACGGGGAACGCTTCGCCGATATCGTCGTCGGCACCGCCCCCGGCACGCCGTCACGCATCATCGTTTACGGCGGCGTTTCGGCAAAGGGTGGCAGCTTGACAGAGATCCAGAACGTGCTCGCGACCGACGAAAGTAACCTCGGCGGCGTTTACGTCGGGTAATGCAACCGTTGACGCAGCGGCCTCGCCGGGCGATAATTCGCCTATGAAAACCACTACGAATGACTGCCCGCGACTGCGCGAGGGGATGGGCGCATCGCCCGATGGCGATGCATTCGTGCTCTACGACCGCAATCGCATTGCCGGGGTTCCGATTGCCATTTCGCGTGCCGAAGTCGAGGCGGTACAACTCTTCAACGGGCAACGGAAGATACGCGATGTGCCGTTGGCCGTGCGGCAACAATCGGGGCTGACGATCGCGATTGGTGAAGTAACGGCGCTCGTTTCGCGATTGGATGCTGGGCTGTTCCTCGATAACGACGCCTTTCGAAATTACTTAAATGGCCCCGTGCGGCAGCCATCGTGTATCGGATGTTACCCACCCGAACCGGTGGAGATTCATGCACAAATGCAATCACTATTCACCGCCGAGGGCGGCCCCGGTTTGCCCACCGCAATCGCTTCGAAATCGCGGTTGCGGGCGGTGTTGGTGCCGCACATGGACTATGCTCGCGGGAATTTCACTTACGGGTACGGGTTCAAGGAACTCGCCGAACGGACCGATGCGAAACTGTTTTTCGTGATCGCGACATCGCACTATTCGTCGGAGCGATTCACGCTGACGCGGATGAATTTCCAGACGCCGCTCGGCATCGTCGAGACCGATCAAGCGTCGATCGATCGCATCGTGGCAAACTACGGCGAAGGACTATTCGCAGACCCGGTCGCGCACCTGCCGGAGCATTCGATTGAGTTGGAATTGCTCGTATTGCAACACATTTTCCCGGATCGCAAGTTGCGAATCGTACCGTTGCTAGTGGGGTCGTTTCAAGATTGCATCAACGGGCAAACGTCGCCAAGTGAAGAAGCGGACATCGCGCGAATGATCGAGGCACTACGAGTTGCGGAGGCGGAAGCGGGCGAGCCAGTCTGTTACATTATCAGCGGCGATCTCGCGCACATCGGGCCGAAATTTCGCGACCCGTCCCCCGTGAACGAACCGCAATTGTCGCAAAGTCACGCTCAAGATATGGCGATTTTGAAGCACCTCGAATCCGCCGATGCCGAAGGGTATTTCGAGGAAATCGCAGTAGAAGGCGACGCACGCCGGATCTGCGGATTGCCACCTACTTATCTAACTCTCGCAGCGGCCCAACCGAAACGCGGCCGCGTGTTGCACTACCAACAATACGTCGAAGCCAAAGGCCACGAAAGTGTCAGCTTCGCCGCCGTCGCATTTGAGGATTAATTAAGAGAGATTCGCGTCGATTGCTGGTTCCCCAAAAGCCTCAAACGCGGTTAAGGATTCGTCGTGACGGTAATCGCTTTCTGCAAGTTTTGCAGCAGCGAGAAGAATCGCGTCTCTCGCTTCCTGTGTTAGTCGACGAAGTTCTGAAGCGGACCACACTCGCGTTTCGGGATCGAGCAAAATCGTGGACATGGCAAAACCTCCTGTAGTTAGTCTTGTCATACATGTTGAAAGTGATCGACACAACTCTCAAAACGCAAACCCGCCCGGCGATACTTGCGCATTGCCGGGCGGGTTGTTTTCGTTGCGGGATTGCGATCAGTCGGTTTTCTTGTCGGACTTCTTGCTGCCGTCGAGCGGGGCGAGAATGTCATCGACCGATAGTGCCGTCACAGGAGCACCGTCTTCGGCGATCGCGGGGGCCATCTTCAACTTCTGACGCTTCACATCGACGTCTTTTTGCAGTTCGCGAATCGTTTGCTTGATCTGCGCCAGGCGGGTGTCGTCGACCTGATATTTGCTCTCGATTTGCTGAAGCTGAAGCG
>JAYSYI010000536.1:0-3374 GCA_043727665.1 Limnoglobus sp.
TTCATCGACAAATCGAAGGCCGACCAGAAGCCGTTCTACGTCTGGTACGCGCCGATCATGCCACACCAACCGCACAACCCGCCCGCACGCCTATTCGAAAAGTACAAGGGCAAGCACGAGTCGCCGTTCGTTTGCAAGTATTGGGCGATGTGCGAATGGTTCGACGAAACTGTCGGCGAACTCCTCTGGCACCTCGATAAAACCGGGCAGGCCGAGAACACGATCGTAATTTATTTGCACGACAACGGCTGGATACAAGATCCGAAGTCGGCAATGTATGCAGCAAAATCGAAGCAGTCGCAGTACGACGGCGGGGTGCGAACGCCGATCCTTATCCGCTGGCCGAACCACGTGAAACCGGGTCGCTCCGATGCTCTCGCCAGTTCGATCGATGTCGTGCCGACGATCCTTGGCGCACTGGATGTGAAGCAGGAAACGAAACTTCCTGGCGTGAACTTGCTGCTTCCGAACGCGGCGAACAAACGCGAAGCGGTTTTCGGCGAGATCTACGAGCACAACGCGATCGACATCCGGAACCCCGTTGCGAGCCTGAAATATCGCTGGGTCATCGCAGGCCATTGGAAGTTGATCGTGCCGAACGCAGCGCGACTGCCGAACGCGAAACGGGAGCTTTACGACCTGCACGCCGACCCGACTGAAGTGACGAATCTCTCCGACAAGAACAGCGAGAAAGCGACCGAACTACGCACGATGTTAGACGCCTGGTGGAAGCCGTGATTCCGGTTCGAGATTTAGCCCATTCGCTCACGATTCCCGTTATGAAGCAACACTGACGTGCCAGAACTCGTATCTTGCCGCGTCGGGAATATTTTCCGAATGTGAGCGGTCGCTTCGACCGATATAACAGTTTCACGGCGATGCGGACGATTCGCCGGAACGGGCATACCCACGCAGACTCCGTAGGAAACGGGCATGAAACGCGCGCTGATTACTGGCATTACCGGGCAAGACGGTAGCTATCTGGCCGAACTCCTTCTCGAAAAAGGCTACGAAGTCCACGGGGTCGTCCGCCGGGCGAGCACCGAGACCTTCGAACGCATCAACCACCTCTCGGGGAAGATACATCTTCACCAAGCCGATTTGCTCGATCAGCTATCGATCATCGACACGATCAAAGTGTCGAACCCGGACGAAGTCTACAACCTCGCCGCACAGAGCTTCGTACCGACGAGCTGGAAACAACCCGTATTAACGGGTGAGTTTACGGCGATGGGCGTGACGCGGGTTCTGGAAGCGGTCAAGTTGCTCGGCCGCGATACGATCCGCTTTTATCAGGCCTCGTCGAGCGAGATGTTCGGCAAAGTGCAGGCGGTGCCGCAGAGCGAAGACACGCCGTTTTACCCGCGTAGCCCGTACGGCGTGGCCAAGCTTTACGGCCACTGGATCACGATCAATTACCGCGAAAGCTACAATATGTACGCGGTCAGCGGGATTCTGTTCAACCACGAAAGCGAACGCCGTGGCCGCGAATTCGTGACGCGCAAAGTGACCGATGGCGTCGCTCGCATTAAGCTCGGCCTGTCGAAGGAGCTTCGCCTCGGCAACCTCGATTCGAAGCGCGATTGGGGCTATGCTGGGGATTATGTGCGTGCCATGTGGTTAATGCTCCAACAAGATACGCCCGACGATTACGTGATCGCCACCGGTGAAACGCACACGGTGCAAAAGCTCGTCGAAACTGCGTTCCAGGCTGCGGATCTCGATTGGACGAAATACGTCGTCACCGATCAAGCCCTCGTTCGCCCGGCGGAAGTCGATCTCCTGATCGGCGACCCGGCCAAGGCGAAGGCAAAGCTCGGCTGGGTGCCCGAGATGACCTTCCAGCAGTTGATCGAGCGGATGGTGAAAGCCGACCTCGAACGCCTGAAAACCGGTTCGACCGCCCAAGTGACGGCACGCGGAATTTAAGATGCGAATCCTGATTACGGGCATCACGGGGTTCGTGGGCGGGCACTTGGCCGAGGCTCTCCTCAAGGAGGGGGGCCATACCATCGTCGGCCTGTCGCGGAACGCCACGTGGCCTGCAAATCTCTCGCATTTGCAAGGCCAAGCCGAATTACACTGCCTCGAACTTCGCGACGGTGCGGGCGTCGAAAGTCTGATTGCGCGGCTCGAACCCGAGTGGGTCTTTCACCTCGCCGGTTACGCGAACACTGGCAAATCGTTTCACGAACCCGACCGTTGTTGGGCGGACAATCTCGGTGGTACACGATCGCTTTACGATGCCATTGCCCGAACGGCGGTGCGGCCGCGAGTCCTGTTCGTTTCCACGGGTTTGATTTACGGCGATCCAGATGTGGCGGGGCACGATTGCGACGAACGCACGGTGCTGAAGCCCGCCAGCCCGTATGCCGCAAGCAAAGCCGCCGCCGACTTGCACAGTTATCAGGCGACATTGAACCCCGGCCTGGACATCGTGCGGGTACGGTTGTTTAACCAGATCGGCCCACGTCAATCGCCCGATTACGCCGTTGCAAACTTCGCCCGGCAAGTCGCCGCCATCGAAGCCGGTCGGCAGTCGCCGATCTTCGAAACTGGCGATCTCTCTGCGCATCGCGATCTCACCGATGTGCGCGACATCGTCGCCGCATTCTGCTTGCTCATCGAAAAGGGCACGAAAGGCGAGGCGTACAACGCCGGTCGCGGCCAGACGTACGTGATGCAAGACATCCTCGATCGTCTCGTAAGTCTGGCCAAAGTGCGAGTCGAAGTGCGGCAAAAAATCGATCGCAAAGCCGACACGACGATTACGCGTGCCGATACCCGCAAGTTACGCGCAGCCACCGGTTGGGTACCCCGCTACGAAATCGGCCAAACCCTCCGCGACATTCTCGATTCGTGGCGAACGGGATGATTCCAGCGGAGATTGCAGACCGACGGGAAACTATTGCTTGATTCGACTTCGCACTTTGGTATGATCGTTCCTGCCTCAACCTCTCCACATGCAGGAAGAACCGATGCGTTTCTTTGCTTCGCTGATTGTCGTCTTGTCCGCCAGTCTCGCCTTCGCGCAGGCGGCACCCGATGTCGCGCCCCTCAAAGGCAAAACCGAAACCCATAAGCTGTTCGACGGCAAAACGCTCGATGGCTGGGTCGGGTTCGAAGACTTGTGGAGCGTGAAGGATGGCGCGATCGTCGCCAAGAATACCGACCCGCTCAAGTTCAGCACGTACTTGCTGACGAAGGAAAAGTACACCGACTTCCGCCTGACGTTCGAATCGAAACTCGTCGAATCCGAGATGCACTCCGGCATCGCGTTTTGGGGCAAAGTGGGTAAACCCGCCGAGAGCAAAGACGTGGAGAAGGATCGCACGAAGTACACGTATTCCGGGCATCTCGTGATGTTCCCGTCG
>JAYSYI010000537.1:0-3372 GCA_043727665.1 Limnoglobus sp.
TCGATCTGGATGTCGATCGTCGGGTAATCTTGCGTCTGGCCGTACTGTAAGTCGCGCAGTTCGGGAATCAATTTGAGCTTTTCGTAAACGAGTTTCGAGTGTGCCAGTGTATCGACCATTTTGTTCCCGCTGACTTGCACTTCGACGATGGTGGGCGAACCGAAACTCATCACTTCGCTGATGAGGTCGCCCGGCTCGAACGACAATCGCAACGTGCTCGCTCGCTTCGCGATTTGCTCGGAGGGCACGCCTTCGTCTTGCCATGTTTTGGTAAGCCACTCCTTCAACCGCTCGGGTAATCGTTCGCGGAGCCTCGTTTGAAATTCCTCGATGCGGATCCCCGAACCTTCGCGGAGCGACACCTTCAGGAGCATTTCCTCCGGCCCGCTCGTCCATTGGTGGACGGCCTGAATCGGGTAGTTCGTGGGGAACATGCCGACGTAGCCGACGGTCATTTTCACGTTGCCCGCACCGGCTTCGTCTTCGATGGCGGCGATCGCTTCCCGAGCGATTTCTTCGGTACGTTCGATCCGCGTGCCGGTCGGGGCCATCATCCGCAACTGGAACTGCCCCGCATCCGACGGGGGGAAAATCGCGGTGCCGAGTTGCGTGTAAAGTAGCGTCGCCACGAACGACACGCCGACGAGATACGCGAGAACAAGCGGCCACCGTAGCGCGACAAGGCGCGACAGTGTGCCGGCGTACATTCGCGCGAATAAAGTCGGTGCGTGGGCGACTTCGTGGTGTTCGCCTTTCAACAACCAAACGCTGAGTACGGGGACGAATGTGCTGGAAAGAAAGTACGATGCGACCATCGCGAGGCCGACGGACATCGACAGCGGCACGAACAATTCGCGGGCTGCGCCTTCCATGAAGAACGACGGCACGAACACCGCGAGGATGCACAACATCGCCAGCAATCGCGGCACCGCCGTCTCTTGGTTGCCGCGCCGGACTGCACGCGCGATGCTCGGTGTCTGCAACATTTGCGAATGGATATTTTCGACTTCCACCGTGGCTTCATCGACGAGGATACCCACGGCGAGTGCCAGCCCGCCGAGCGTCATGAGGTTGATCGTCTGCCCGCCGAGCCAGAGGCCGAGAACCGCAGCGAGTAACGCGAACGGGATGTTCAGCACGACAACGATGACCGAACGCCAGTCTCGCAAAAAGATCAACACCATCAGCCCGGTCAGTGCCGCACCGATCAGCCCTTCGATGCCTACGCCACGCATCGCATCGATGACGATAGGCGATTGATCGAACGCGAAATCGATGTCGATACCCGGCGCGTTTTTGCGCATGTTGGGCAGCGCCGCCTTCAACAAATTGACGACATCAATCGTCGAGGCATTAGATCGCTTCGTGACGAGCATGTACACGGATCGCCGCCCGTTTACGAGCACGTAGCCGGTGGTAATGTCCGAGCCATCGGTGATGTCGGCCACGTCCTTCAGGAACACCGGATTCGAACCGAGTTTCACGGGGATTTTGCCGAGTTCGACCTGCGGATTCGCCGCAACCATGACGTTCGAATTGACGAGGAAGTTGCGGTCGTCGATGCGGATATTCCCAGTCGGTGACACGGCATTTCCCGCCCCGACGGCCTCGGTAATCTGCTCGAGCGTGACGCCCTGCTTTCGCACATCATCCCCACGCACGCTGATGACGATGGCACGTTGATTACCGCCGAACGCGGGTGGCGTCGAGATGCCGTCGATGTTCGCAAACATCGGTCGCACTTTCAGCGTGGCGATATCCTGTATGTCTTTGATCGCAAGTTTATCGCTCGAAAGCACGAGGTAACCGATCGACGCGCTGCCGACATCGTGCCGCGTAACGAACGGCGGAACCGTACCCGGCGGCATCATAAATCGCGAGCGATTGACCGCAGCAACGACTTCCGCCATCGCCTGCGCCATGTCGGTGCCGGGGTGGAAAACGACTTTGATCAGCGTCATACTCTGGATGTTTTTCGATTCGACATGCTCGATACCCGACACATAAAGCAGGTGAAATTCGTAATAATTCGTCAGCAAGCCTTCCATCTGTTGCGGACTCATCCCGCCGTATGGCTGGCAGATGTAGATTACCGGTTGGTTCAGGTTCGGAAAAATGTCCACCTTCGCGCGCGACATCGCGAGGAAGCTACCGACGACGACAGCGAGGACGCCCACCATGACGGTGTACGGGTGGCGCAACGCGAAGATGATGGGGTTCATGCCAATAATATAAGCGACGCACGGCGAACGAACCAGAATCGACGCGCTCTTGATACTTATGCGTCCACGCCCACAATACATTTATGATCTCGCTGACGACGGATGCCATCGACTACACGGCTCTCACGGAATCGGTGCGCGAAGCGCATTGCGGCGCGGTGACGCTGTTCCTCGGCACCGTTCGCGATCTCACGGGCGAAGTCGTCACGACGCACCTCGATTACGAAGCGTACGCGCCGATGGCGGAGAAACAGCTTGCCGCGGTCGAAGCCGAAGTCCGGCAACAATGGCCCGTCGGTGGCGTGGCAATCGTTCACCGATTGGGCCGGTTGCACGTGAACGATATTAGCGTGGCCATCGCAGTCAGTTGCCCGCACCGCGATCAGTCGTTCGCCGCGTGCCGGTATGCCATCGACCGCGTTAAAGCGATCGTGCCGATCTGGAAAAAAGACAACGCGCCGGACGGAACCAGCGACTGGATTCATCCCACCGAAACCCACGCGAGATAACTGCCATGTCTGCGACGCCATCGAATTTGCCGAAGGTTTACCTCGCCCGCCACGGCGAAACCGAGTGGACCAAAACCGGCCAGCACACGGGCCGCACGGACATCCCACTAACACCCGATGGCGAAGACGACGCGAAGCTCATCGGGCGACGACTCGCGCACCTGAGTTTCACCAACGTCATCACCAGCCCGCTCCAACGCGCGAAGCGGACGAGCGAACTGGCGGGGTTCTCGGCGACGATCGATGCGGACCTCATGGAGTGGGATTACGGCGACTACGAAGGCAAAAAGACCGTCGACATTCGCAAACTCCACCCCGGCTGGCAGTTGCTCGCCGACGGCGCGCCGAACGGCGAAACCGGCGCGCAAATCGCCGCACGTGCGGATCGCGTCGTGGCACGCCTAAAAGCGATGACCGGCAACGTGCTTGTGTTCGCGCACGGGCATTACTTGCGGGTGCTCGCATCGCGCTGGGTTGGTGCGGATGTCTCGTTTGCTGCGCACTTGTTGCTTGGCACATCGTCGATCAGCGTGCTCTCGTTCGACCACGGAAAACTCGACGAACCGGCTATCATGCTCTGGAACGACGATCGCCACCTGAGCGGGGAAGGCTGCCTGTTGCCCTTGCCCGCCAGTGTTAAG
>JAYSYI010000538.1:0-3367 GCA_043727665.1 Limnoglobus sp.
TCTCATATGCGTCGTCGATGTCCCTCGACGCAAACCATTACAATAACGCAGGATACGCGAAAGCCGCTCGAAACAAATCAGCGATTTGCGATCAAAAAGCGGCTTATTGAGACAGAAAAACACCCGAAAAACCGGTTTTGGAGCCTCCGCAATTCGGACTTACGTCGATTATGAGAATGCAAAATGTGGCACTTACGTAGAATTACGGGAGATCGATTGACGCGATTCCCGGAGCCGAGATGGATGCCAAGAAGAAGAAGGTCCGCGTCGCGATGCGGCGGAACATGTCGAAGCCGCCACGCGGCAACGACATCACGCGGCAATACGCCGAAGATGCCGCCGAGACCGAAGATGCCACTTCGGGCGAACGAGTCCGGGCAAAGGGGGATTTGTCGCGCCACCGGACGATCACCATCGATGCAGACACCGAAGCCGGTATGCCAGGGGCGAGTGCGAGCGAATGCCTGCCAGGGCGGGTGTTCAAGGTCCACGGGTTGTACAGTTACATCGAGTTAGGCGATGGCCGTACCTTCCGCTGCACTGTACGCCGATTGCTGAAAAGCCTGATGACCGACGAACGAAGCATCGTGACGACGGGCGACAATGTCTGGGTGCGCCCCGGCGACGAAACCACACGAACCACTGGCGCAGATGGCGTTTCGATCCCCGAAGGCGTGATCGAGAAGATCGAATCGCGGCACGGCGTCCTCACAAGAGCCTCACGGCGACGCGAACACGTGCTCGTGGCCAACGTCGATCAACTCGCGATTGTGGTTTCGCTCGTGGAACCCGATCTGAAGCCCCACCTGATCGATCGCTACATCGCGGCCGCCGAAAAGGGCCAACTCAAGCCGATTCTCTGCCTGAACAAGATCGACAAAGCCGACCCCGTGGAACTTCAGCCGATGGTCGGCGCATATTCGCAACTCGGCATTCCGACAATTCTGACCAGCGCAAAGACCGGAATGGGCATTCCTAGGCTCATCGGCTTGCTACGGAACCGTGCAACAGTGTTCTCCGGCCAATCGGGCGTGGGCAAGTCGTCGTTATTGAATGCCATCGAGCCAGGGTTAGCGTTGCGCGTGAAAGCCGTCAGCGAGGTCAACCACAAGGGGAAGCACACCACAACGACCGCCGAACTGATCCGCCTCGAGACCGGCGGTTGGGTAGTGGATACCCCCGGCGTGCGGCAATTGCAGCTATGGGACGTGAAAAAGGAAGAGATCGAAGGCTTCTTCCGCGAGTTCCGGCCCTACGTCCGTGGCTGCCGATTCCCCGACTGCACGCACACGCACGAAGTCGAATGCGAGGTAAAGGCCGCCGTCCGCAAACAGTACATCTCCGAACGCCGCTACCTCAGCTACCTCGGCATGTACCACGGCAACGACGAGTAAGGGTTTGCCCAGCTTCAGCGATCGGCATAACCGATCCGGATTGCCGACAGTCCGCGCCTTGTGCAATCAAAAAAGTACCAGGAAAAGTGCGGAAGTCGCCGCGCAAACGCTGTGCCGGAAGTTGTAGTTTCTGGCGCGATGGCACAGGTTTTTAGGCGCGATAACCGGCTCTACCGGTAAGAACTCCCCAGTTCGCGCCAATTCCACCCGGAAAGTTCGCTTAGAGGGCGCAGCTTGCCCGAGAGAAAGAGCAGTTACAACTGCCATACTCCTATCTGGATTAGCGATTTATTCAGGCTTCTCCACTCTGTTTTTCTTTCCCAAACCCCGATCGCGGGGCATATCCTTCGTAAGCAAAACGAAGCAACTGGTTTTACCCAGCGACGAATGGAAAGCCGCTGGCAGTTGTGAATCGGAGTGCCGGAACAGGAGAGACAGAGATGAACGTTCGCCGACTGAAGGTCTGTATGCTAACGGCTGTTGCCGTTGGTGTGACCGCGGCCGACGCGTCCGCTTTCGGCGGGCGTCTGTTCGGTGGCCGCGGAGGTGCTGGGTGTAGTCCGTGTGGGGCAACCGCCCCAGCGGCATCACCTTGTGATGGGGCGGGCTCGGCCATGGCTTCCGGTACCACCGGTGGCTGTAGTACCGCAGCACCTGCTGCTGCCGCTGCACCCGCCGCCGCACCGAGCTACACCACGGTCAAAGAGACCGTGATGGTGCCGACGCAAGTGCAAGAAACTCGCACGGTGATGAAGAGCGAAACGCGAGCCGAGGCCTACACGGCTTACCGCACCGAAAACGCCAACGAAACGCGTACCCGCAACGTCACCGTCATGGTCCCTAAGACCGAAACGACGATGGAATCGCGGACCGTGACGAAGTCGATCCCCGAAACCGTTATGGAATCGCGGACCGTGACGAAGCGAGTTCCCGTGACCAAGACGATCACCGTCATGGAAACGCATTACCGTACCGAGCAGGTCACGGAAATGAAGTCCAAGACGGTCCGCAACGTCAGCTACGTGCCGACCGAAGTGCATGTCGGGCCTGGCCTGCACGACCGCTTGAAGGCGTTCTGCGATCCATGCGGTGCACAAGCTTGCGGTAAGACAGTTACCGTCTGCAAGAAGCAAGTTTCTTGCGAAACCGTGTGCGAGCCAGTGACGACCTGCAAGAAGGTCAAAGAGTGCGTTCCCGTCACGAAGCAAGTGTGCAGCTACGAGTGCGTGACCGAGTGCGTGCAAGTTCCGGTGACCCGCAATCGCTGCGTGACGGAAACCATCCAGGTTCCCGTGACGAAGACGACTTGCTCGGCCGAAACTCGCGTCGAGAGCTATACGGTGTGCGTGCCGAAGCAAGTCGCTTACCAAGCGACCCGCAACGTGTGCGTGCAAGTGCCGTCCACGGAAACGGTCACCGTCACGAAGATGGTCGCAACCGTCGTGGAAAAGAAAGTGTTAGTTGCCGCTAGCGACTGTGGCGCAGCGAACGCTTGTGGGGCAGCCGCTCCAGCCGCCTCGGCTTGTGGCGATGCTTGCGGCTCGAGTGGTGCAGGCCGTGCAGGTATCCTCGACTCGATCAAGGCTCGCCTGGCTGGCCTCAAGGGCAAGTTCGGCAAGAAGTGTGGCGGCTCCAGCGACTGCGGTTGTGCAGCCCCTGCTGCACCAGCTTGCAGCACCTGCCACTAAGTTGTAACCCACGCAGAAGGGCAAACCCGTTCGCCCTTCTGGTAACCAAAACACCCGATGATCAGCGGCCCCCCCGCTGAACATCGGGTGTTTTTGCGTTGAAATCCCGCTCTCATAATCGACGTAAGTCCGAATTGCGGAGGCTCCAAAACCGGTTTTTCGGGTGTTTTTCTGTCTCAATAAGCCACTTTTTGATCGCAAATCGCTGATTTGTTTCGAGCGGCTTTCGCGTATCCTGCGTTATTGTAATGGTTTGCGTCGAGGGACATCGACGACGCATATGAG
>JAYSYI010000539.1:0-10137 GCA_043727665.1 Limnoglobus sp.
AATGCCGACTATCATGCACTGCGAACCCGCCGCGCCGGGCGGCGTACGTTCGCGGAGTTTCACTTGCTCGTATCCGGTGCGATGCCCGTTCGCGATGCACACGCAGCGGCACACAAAATTGAGGCCGAAATTCGCACGCAGTTCCCGCTCATGACCGTAACGATTCACATCGAACCGATCGACGATCGGACTTCCTGGGAAGATGTCGAACTCGTTCCGCTCGACGACCCGCTGCCGATTGGGCCGCCGAAATGAACCTGTTCCAATCGCTATCACTCGACGATCCGACGGTGCAAACTGTCACGGCGGGGACGGCACTCATCGGTGCGGTCGGCGGCTTCGTCGGCACGTTCGCCGTGATTCGCCGACGAAGCCTCGAAGGCGATGCGGTGTCGCATGCGGCACTGCCCGGCGTGGCGATCGCGTTCTGTTTGGGCTCGCGTTCGCCGATCGGGTTGCAGATCGGCGGCGCGATTGCGGGCTGGTTCGCACTCATGACTGTCAACGGGCTGTCACGCCGAAGCGTGTTGCCGTTCGATGCCGTCCTCGGTGGGGTGCTCGCGGTGTTCTTCGGCATCGGTCTGGCGACGATGCGTGCGATCCAACAGTACGTGCCCGGTGCAGCGAATCACGGCCTCGAACGCTACCTCTTCGGCCAAGCGGCGACGATGCGGATGGACGATCTGCACGCGATTGCGGGCTTCGGCCTGATCGCCGTTGTCACGCTGATGTTGCTTTGGAAGCAAGTGAAACTCGTGAGCTTCGACCCCGCGTATGCGGCGGTGCAAGGTATCCCGACGCGGTTCATCGATGGCGTATTGGCGGCGCTCGTCGTCGGTGCGGTCGTGGTCGGGTTGCAAGCCGTGGGCGTGGTTTTAATGAGCGCGTTACTCGTTGCGCCGGCCGTGGCGGCACGCCAGTGGACGAACCGCCTCGGGCCGCTAAGCCTGCTCGCGGCAGGCATCGGCGCAATCGCGGGCGTGGCCGGCACGTTGCTCAGCACCGCACTCAGCGACGAGACGCGCAGTGTCTCGACAGGGCCAACCATCGTTCTGTGTGTGACGGGCATCGTCGTTGCGTCGATTCTGTTTTCGCCGCGAAATGGGCTGCTTTCGCAAGTCTTTCGTCGAAAGGTGCTCCCCACGTGATACCCGCTTGGGTGACACCGGCACACGAAACGACCGCCGTCATGGTCGCCGTCGGGGCCGCCTGCGCCGTGCCCGGCGTCTTCCTCGTGCTTCGCAAAATGGTACTGATCGCCGATGCGATGAGCCACGTGTTATTGCTGGGAATCGTGCTCGCGTATCTGCTGGCGAACGATGCGACTTCCGCCTGGCTTTACGTCGGGGCGACCGCGTCCGGCGTGCTGACTGTGGCACTCGTCGAGATGTTGCAGCGAACGAAACGCCTGAAGGAAGATGCCGCAATCTCGCTCGTGTTCCCGGCGTTATTCAGCGTCGGCGTCATCCTCTCGACGCTCTATTTGCGCAACACGCACCTCGACGCCGACCGCGTATTGCTCGGCTCGGTGGAACTCGCGTTCCTCGATCGCTTCACGATTCACGGCATCGACTGCGGCCCGCGTTCGTTCGTCGTGCTCAGTATTTGCTTTGTCGGGATGCTGGCGTTCACGATCGCGTTTTATAAGGAATTGAAGCTCTCCACGTTCGATGCCGGCCTTGCCACGACGCTCGGTTTCGCACCCGCGATCTTGCATTACGCACTGATGACGAGCGTATCGCTGACGACGGTGGCGGCGTTCGATGCGGTCGGCCCCGTGCTGGTATTGGCGTTCTTCGCGGTGCCGCCACTGGCCGCGCGATTACTGACGCATCGCCTGTCCCGGATGCTCATTTTCAGTGTGGCGTTTGCCATCATCGGCGCGATTGCGGGAACGCAACTCGCGTTCCAGCTCGATTCGAACATCGCCGGAACCGTGGCAGGCGTACTCGGGATGATGTTCGCATTCGTCTGGGTATTCGCCCCCGAACGCGGGCAGATTGCGAACGTGTGGCGCGACTATCAGCAGCGCCGCCGCTTCCGCGAAACGATGCTGGCAATGCACCTGCACCGCCACGAAGGCACGCCGAGCGAACCCGAAGAATCGCTCGCAGCGGGGCTACACTTGCACCTCAATTGGACCGAAGCGGAAACGACCGCCACCGTCGAACGCGCCATCCGCCACGACCTCATCGCCCAAAGCGGCGAGTTTCTGCGACTCACCGAAACCGGCCGTAACCGCGTCGCCGAGATGTTAAATACGCTACCGTGATGGGTGCTATCCATTCCGCGCCCGGCGTTTGAGTTCATCCCAATCGGTACGATTCGTTGGCTCCGTTAGTGCGTTCGAAAATAGCGACACTAACCCCTCGGTTGCGGTCGGGTGCGTGAAGATTGCGTCCCGTAGTGCGGTGTACGGCAAGCCGCCGATCATCGCGGTTTGGACGACGGCCATCATCTCGCTCGCTTCCGCGCCGAATGCGGTGAAGCCCAGAATACGGTCGTCTGCCCCGATGATCGCCTTGAGGAAACCGCGTGTTTGCGAGAGCGTGCGCGATCGCAGCACCATCGACATCGGCATCCGGGCCAGGCGATACGGAACGTTCGCTAACCGCGTGGCCGATTCGGTCATGCCGACGTGCGCCAATTCGGGATCGGTGAAGAGACAGTACGGCACGAGGCGGTCGCGCGTGGTGCGATTGCCGCCGCTTATGTCGGACATCACCACGCGAAAGTCGTCGTAAGCGACGTGCGTAAACTGCGGGCTGCCCGCGCAGTCGCCCACCGCCCACACGCTATCCGCACTCGTCCGAAGTTTGTCGTCGACGCGGACATATCCGCGAGAATCGAGTTCGATCCCCGCCCGCTCTACATCGAGTGTATCGGTGTTGGGCGTGCGACCGACTGCGACCAGAATATCCGACGCGGCGATAGTCCGCTCGACGCCCGCCGATTTCACGTGGAGTCGAACACTTTTCCCCGACAAACCCTCGACGCTCAACAGTTCGGTTTGCAAAAGAACTTCGATCCCTTCGTCGCGCATCAGTTGTAAGAGTGCATCCGAAACCTCCGGGTCTTCGCGTTCGAGGAGTCGCGGGCCGCGCTGGACGATCGTCACCTGGCTACCGAACCGGCGCAACGCCTGAGCAAATTCCAGAGCGACGTAGCCGCCGCCGATGACGACGAGGTGGCTCGGTAGGCGTTCGAGATCGAGCGCTTCGATATGCGTCATCGGCCCCGCGATTGCCAACCCCGGCACGTCGGGGAAACTGGCGCGAGTGCCAACGCAAACGATCACTCGCTCGCCCTGAAGTACTTGCGTGCGACCGTCGTTTCGCTCCACGCGGACCGTTTTCGGCTCGATGAGACGGGCGTGCCCCATAATCAATTCTGCGCCGCTGGTTCGGAAATTCGCTAGGTGAAGTTCGATCAGTTCATCGACCATCTCGCGCTTACGCCGTGCGACGCCAGCCATATCGACCGTCATCGAACCGCTCACGACGCCTAACCCCGAAACCGGATGCACCAGCGACACCGCTTTGGCACTGTAAATGACGTTTTTACTCGGCAAACACGCAATGTTCGGGCACGATCCACCAATCCACGCCCGTTCGACAACGGCGCTCGTTTGACCCTGCTTCGCCAGCTGCCAAGCAAGGAATTTCCCCGCCTCGCCGCTGCCGATAATGAGATTCTGATACCGTTGGATCGTCATAGTGCCGCCTCTGCGTGGGAGTGAAAGATGCGGGGCGAATTGAGACAACTTACTCGACGTCGGGAATGCCCGGATGGTCTGCGGGTCTGGGGCCGGGGGCTGCCCAGAAAAACCGGCGGTCGGTTTCGAGAATTGGCACATCGTTGATGCTGGCTTCGCGACGCTGCATCAACCCGCGTTCGTCGAACTCCCACAGTTCGTTGCCATAGCTGCGGAACCAGCAACCGCTATCATCGTGCCACTCTTATTGGAAACGCACCGCCATGCGGTTCTCTTTGAATCCCCAAAGTGCTTTCACGAGCCGATACTCGAGTTCTCGCTCCCACTTGTGGACCAGGAATTTTCGAATCTGGTCGCGGCCAACGATGAATTCACTACGGTTACGCGAGTTCCAGCCATCCTCCGCCTGCCGGACTTTTCGCATCGCGGTCTCGAGAGTGAACGGCGGCGCAATCGCGAATTGCAAGTGGGAATCGAGCATCGCAGTCATCGATAACTCCTCACGAAACGAAAGGCGAAGCGGAAGCGATTGGGTTCTGGACGGGTATACCGGGGGTATCGATTAACCTTGCGATATTGTTTTGTCCGGTCGATTTGGTGATGTGCCACGCACCACCACCGAAGTTCACCTCCAACTCATCCTGCAAAAATTCGCGGGCCGAATGGCTCCCTTCGGGCAGATATAAGATACACGCTATATGCACGGGGAGATTTCGCATGGCCGCATACTGGAACCGGATCATTTCCCGCTCGCGCCGCGTGCTCGTCGATCGGCGACATTGCGATGTCGCGGAACTCCTGAATCGCTACGCCACCAGTCGCGATGAGGCGGCGTTCGAACTGATTGTCGAACGCCATTCGTCGCTGGTTTGGGGCGTTTGCCGACGGACGCTCTCCAACCCAGCCGACTGCGAAGATGTATTCCAGGCGACATTTCTCGCGTTGGTGCGACAAATCCAGACCATAGACATTCAAAAACCATTGGCACCGTGGCTGTACTCGGTGGCGCAGCGGGCTTCGCGAAAGGCGGCGGCGCGCGACAACAAGCGACGCACGCAACCGTTGCCCGAAGACTGCGCCCGCGAGACCACCGACACGATTGCCAACCGGGAATTGTGCCGCACGATCCACGAAGAAGTCGCGCGGTTACCGCAGGCGTTGCGGGAAGTCGTCGTGGCCTGTTGCATTCAAGGCGAGTCCCGCGAAGAGGCCGCCATCGCCATCGGTTGCACCGAAGCTGCCGTGAAATCGCGGCTGGAACGGGCACGCGAACGGTTGCGGACGGCGTTGACGCGCCGCGGCATCGACCTGCCCGCCGCGCTCGTGATGTTGTTCATTGGCTCAGAACGGGCATCCGCGGAACTGGTGGAAAAGACCATCAGCTTGTCGAACGGTCCCGTTCCGCTGGCGGTAGCGGCGTTGGCGAAAACCGGCCTTTCGCTCGCAACCATCGGTTCGATGGCGGCCACGGTCGGGTTGATCTGCGTCGCCACCATCGTCGGCACGACGCTGCGGCCCGAGCAGGTGGCCCACGCGCAGCCACCGGTCGCGGAAGTGAAGCCCGCCGAGATACCGGCCGAGCGCGTCGATCGCTACGGCGATCCACTGCCGACCGATGCCGTTCGCCGCTTCGGCACCGTGCGTTTGCGGCAACCGCATCCGCATTTCGTGCAGTTCACGCCCGATGGCAAAACGCTGGTCGCGGGAACCGGACAGGCTCCCCTCGGAGTGTTCGATGCCACCACCGGACGCAAATTGCGCGATGTCGGTGAAAATGCAATCAACAATCCCGCTGGATTCCGCCTGACACCCGATGGCAAGCGAGTCCTTTGCCTGGGTTACAACGTCACACTATGGGACTTCGCAACGGGGGAATTGTTGCAACGCTACAAAATCGGGCGATGCGAATCCCTCGCAATGTCATCCGATGGTAAGAGTTTCATCTGCCAACTTTTAGGAACGCCGGTGATTCAACACGTCGAACTGAACTCAGGGCGAATCCTTGCGAAGAAGAAATTTCCGTTCGAGATTACGCACGGATCCCGCTTCGAGTTCGGCGATTCGGGAACTGTCGTCACGATGCAAATCATGGCAACGAAAGAGGTGGGGAAGAATAGTTACCGCAACGATCTCGAACCGCTCCAGCTCTGGGACACGACCGCGAACACGCTCGCAAACGGCCCGATTCCCGGCGTCGAAGTTCCCAACGACTTTGCGTTGATTCCGGGTACGAAGTCGATCGCTTACGCCATCAAAAAAGGGCCGATCCTCATTTGGGACAGTGTGAATCAGAAGGAAATTCGGCAAATCGCGGTCACTGCGAAAGGTTCGACCGTATCGAAAATCATCGTCTCCCAAGACGGCAAACGGCTCGTGGCACGAATGGAGAAAGCAGTGGAAGTGTTTGAGATCGCAACCGGCAAATCGCTGTTTAAGAGCGACTTCGATCCGCAAATTTTGCGGGGCGCGACGATCAACCTGTCACCCGATGGCAAGCAAGTCGCGTGTGCCAGCGGGTTGGAATCGGTCGTTCGCGTTTGGAACGTCGATACGGGCAAAGAACTCCTCGCGGACGCGGGGCACACCGGCCGACCGGACATCGAACTCTCGGCGGATGGAAGAACGTTGTTTAGCAATTTAGATTTTGTTAGCACTAGAGAAGCGTACGATTGGGATCTCAAGACTGGCAACGGTGTTCGCAATCCCGGACGCTCATTCGTACCACGGGACTCGCCCGGACGGAAATCGCTCGGAGGAAAGCTATGGAATGTTGACTTCAACACAGAAACCCTTGTTCTGACTGCCACGAACAAAGCTAACCAGGTGATCGTTTCCTGCAAAATTCCCGATTCGCATTGGCGGGGTAGTGCATTCTCCGATGATGGCCGTCATTTTGCGATCAGTTTCCAGGAAGACAAACACACACTGCTCATCTGGACGCTGGGAGAACGCAAGGAGCCGTTCGTTATCACCGGCCATCGCGACGCCTGCCAGCACCTCCAGTTTTCGCACGATGGCAAGATGCTCTTCGCCGGTGCCGGGACGCACAACAACTACGATGTCGACGTGCTGCACCTGTACGACGTTGCAACCGGGAAATTGATCCACATCTTGAAGTCGAATGGCTCGCCGGGCCATTCGTGCTTTACCAAAGACGACCGCGTGTTAGTCACGGGTGGCCTGTGGAACGATGCCACCTGCCGAATCTGGAACACCGTTACCGGCAAACAGACCGCGACCCTCGTCGATCCTGCGTTGCGGTTGACCACCGATGCGAACTACAAAGCCCTCCCGAACATCGGGGGCATCGAGTTTTCGCCCGACGAACGGCTACTTGCGGTGATGTCCGGAATCGACGACCAATCGAGCATCGCCGTGTGGGAAGTCGCCACCTGGAAACTCGTCAAGTCGTTTGCTCCGTTCCGCCCCCGCAGTGGCAGTGCGACGATGCGATTCTCCAAAGACGGGCGTTCGCTGTTCGTCGCCAACCCCGATACGACGATCCTCGAATGGGATCTCTCCGGTCGGTTCGGCACATCGAACGCACAAAAACTCTCGCAAAAGCGGCTCGATGAACTGGCTCTAAAAATTGCCGAACGCGAAGGGTATTCGGCGATATGGGAATTGATCGACCATCCCGAACAAGCGATTGCGTTGTTCCGCGGGCCGTTGAAACCCGCAGTGAAACCGAAGGCGGAACAACTCGAGAAATGGATCGCCAGCCTCGATGCCGAAGCATTTGATGAACGCGACGACGCCCAACGCAAACTCCTGCTGCAAGGCGATGCCGCACTCCCCTCGCTGGAGATCGCGTTGAAATCCGCAACGAGTGCCGAAGCCCGCGAGCGCATCGAAACCATCGTCGGCCAGTTGCGCGAAGGTAAGTCCCCTCAACAGCTACGAAACCGGCGAATCATCGCGGTCCTCGATCTGATCGGCGATGAGGCTTCGCGAAAATTGCTCGCCGAGTACGCCAAAGGCGACCCCGCCGACCGACTGACGCAAGATGCGAAAAAAGCGTTGGCGAAAGCCCCGTAGTGTCGTTAGCTGCCGCTAAACAGCGGCGCAATCGCGGTGCCTTGACAGAGTGGCACGGGTCGGTTGAGTCGGTCGCGGACTTCGGCATCGGGTGGAATTCCGAGCGCGTGGTAGACCGTGGCACCGAGGTCGTCGGGCGAATACGGGGCCGTCGAAGGATACGCGGCGATGGCGTCCGAGCGGCCGATAATCTGCCCGCCACGCACGCCGCCACCGAAGAACAGTCCGCTAAAACACGATGCCCAGTGGTCGCGGCCGATCTTCGCGTTTTTATCTTGGAAGCCCAATTTCGGCGTACGCCCGAACTCGCCGACCACGACGACCATCACATCGTTCAGCAACCCAGATTCTGCGAGATCATCGTAAAGCGCGGCCACCGCGTTATCCAGCGGCGGCAGAAGATGGTTCTTCAACCGGTCGAAAATGTCCGAGTGCGAATCCCAGTTTTGCACTTTACCCATGTTCGCTTGTACGACCGTTACACCCGCTTGCATCAGTCGCCGCGCGAGCAACAACGACTGCCCGAACATGTGCCGACCGTATTGATTTCGCACCGCAGCCGGTTCGCGGTCCAACTCGAACGCCTTCGCCACCGGGCTAGATGTGAGCAGCGTGAATGCGCGCTTCTGCTGATCCGCGAGTTTCATCGCTTCCGCCGATTCCGACAGACGCAGTTGCTGACGATTGATCGAATCGAGTAGCGCCTGCCGGTTCGTCAGTTGATCGGCATCCAGGCCCGCAATCGGCCGCATGTTCTCGACTTGAAACCCCTTGGCGTTCGGGTCCGCGTTGAGTTGCCACGGGTCGTACTTCGGCCCGAGGAACCCGGCATACTGCCCCGGCCAGTGCAGACGGCCATCGCTCAGAAAGTACGGCAACGCCATGCCCGCAGGCAAACCATCGGGCCGCGGACGCAGGTAGTTCAACCCCGCAGCGTAACTCGGCCAATCGTCACGCGACGCGACTTTGTCGAACTTGACGCCGGGCTGTTGGTGCCCCGTTATCACGTGGTGCGTCGCCGCCGTGTGGTTGTTATTCTTGTGCGAAAACGTCCGCACGATGGCCATTTCGTGCGCCCGTGCCGCCAGTTTCGGCAGATATTCGCCGAAGCGTAACCCGGCGATCTTCGTGGGAATCGAGCCGAACTCGCCGCGAATCTCGGCAGGGGCATCGGGCTTCGGGTCGAAGGTCTCGAGTTGGCTTGCGGCCCCAGTCAGGAACACCAACAACACCGACTTCGGTTTTTTCGACGGTGTCGCCAACGCGGAAGTCGCCAGCGAAGACAAACCCAAACCGAGTAGCCCCGAGTAGCCGACCTGCAACAATTCCCGGCGATGAATGCCGATG
This sequence comes from Limnoglobus sp., assembly GCA_043727665.1. Lineage (GTDB taxonomy): Bacteria > Planctomycetota > Planctomycetia > Gemmatales > Gemmataceae > Limnoglobus. The sequence goes on from JAYSYI010000539.1 coordinate 9,101, forward strand.
GCACGCGGTCCAGTTGTCATTCGGGTCGGCCTTTGCGTGAAAGCGAATTCGGCAGGTTTGATTAGTATAGTTCAAATGCAACTGCGTGGGCAAGTGAGGTCGCGACACGGTTGCTGTATGCAAGATTCCGTTAATGCACTTGGAAGTAAACGAGGTATCGATAACCGAGCTTCGGGTATGTGGTTTCCCACTCGATACCATCTTCCCATTTCGAGAGGTTCGACTTCTCATTTTCCGTTTCTCCGTGGTCGGTATGTTGAAGAAAATAGGAAGTGGCCTCCACGTGTACGCTGTTGGGCACGCCACGCACTTTCAGATTCTTCGAACCCTCAATCTTGACGAACATCGATTCTGTCACATAAGGAATATCAATGTAGATAAATTCGCGATCTTTCATCTTGGCGAATGCTTTGTAGACCAAAAACTCGATTTCGACCGAACATGTCGTACACCCAATACCTAACGGTACGGGTATGCTCAAAACGCCGTTGATGAAAGTAGAACAGCCGGCGTTGCTCGGGTTGATCGAATCTCGCAATTGACGGAAGCAAATTGTCTTGTCGATTGGTTTCGTCGCGTTGTTAACTTTGAGCTTCACCATTTTCACAGACTCTGCATATTTATCTTTCGGGAATCCGAGTTCGAACTCAAATGGCAGAACTAACGACGTACAGGTTTCGTGTTCCTTTGTCTCGATCGAGATCGAAAAGTTGTATTTGACCGTGTCTTCGTCGACGATCGTAATAATATCTTTTCGATTCTTGAAGAGAATATTTTGCGGGACGGAGTCGAACGAGCGGAGTTTGCGGAGTTGCTGATCGATTTCGTTCAATTGCTGTTTCTGTTTCACGACGAGTATTTGAATCTCATCGAAGAGTAAGCAACCGGCAATCACCCCGATAACGACGATGCTGGCGAAACATGCGATCGCTGCCAACTGGGGCATAACCGGCTTGGAGTCCTCGAAAGAAGTGCTGAAAAACGCCGCGACAGCGGACGCCAGAACTGTTGCAGGGATCGCCAAAAACTGTAACTTT